>CAXTUE010000371.1:0-5298 GCA_964247355.1 uncultured Ktedonobacteraceae bacterium
CTGTTTATTCCTCTGTTCTTCATTGGTGGGGGACACGGATTGTTTGGCATCTTTTTCTGGATTGCTACCATTGTCATATTGAGCTTGATAGGACGAGCGATATTCGCCGCGCTAGCATCAGGTTCGAGAACGAGCAACACGTGGTACCAGCCGCCATATCAACAACCGTATACGCCCAATTTGTACCAGCAGCCGTACCAGTCATACCAGCAAGGATACCAGCAGCCCTATTACCAGCCAAGCCCGACTGAAGATCGTCAGGCAAACCAGCAGTATTCGGCTCCACAGCAGTATGACTCGTACGAGCAACCTCGTGCTGAATATCCACAAGAAATGCCTCCAATGGAGCAATAAGAGCAGAAAGAAAACGAGGTTCGTGCTAGCACGAACCTCGTTTTCTTTCTGCTTTGAACTACGGAATGATGTTTACGTCTTTGTTAAGTGCAAGTACGAAGTGTGCAATAACCTCCGCTGCTTGATCTATGTCTCGCGAAGAAACGATTTCAGAGCCAGTGTGTAGATAGCGACTCGGAATGCTCACAAGTCCTGTTGCCACACCGCCGCGTACAACCTGAATCATATCTGTATCGGTAAAGGTAACACCGGCCTGTACATCAATTTGCCATGCGATACCAGCCTTGTCAGCGGCTTTAGTCAGCAATTGATGCACACGGGGATTGGAATGTCCTCCAAGCGTGATAACAGGTCCTCCATTGAGCTTCACATCACCAATCTCTGTTTTTGAGGTTCCTGGATGATCGGATGTAAACGTTAAATCTACCGCGATGGCAATTGATGGTTCAACGCTATACGTAACTGTTTGTACGCCTCTCGAACCGATTTCCTCTTGTACCGTCGAGACGAAGGAGACACTTGCCTGCAGCTTTTCGCGCTGCTCGTAGATACGGCGCATGGCCTCAAGAACCGTAAATACACCCGCTTTATCATCGAGAGCACGCGATACGAGCAGGTCTCCGCGTAATGTTTCGAGTTGCGCGGCCCTTGTCGCGATACTGCCAAGAGGAACAAGCTGTTGTGCCTCTTCTTTGTTCGCGGCACCGATATCAATCCACATATCGGAGAGCTTTGGCGCGCTATTACGCTCATCGCTACTGAGCTGGTGAATTGGTTTACGCCCGATAACGCCCAGAATACGACCATTTGGCGTCGAAATTTCGACACGGTTTCCTGTTAGGGTAGAGGGGTCAAAAATGCCTACAGGAGTAAAGTAAATAAACCCATCACTGTCGATATAGCGCACAAGAAAGCCAATTTCGTCACAATGGGCGGTTAGCATTACTCGTGGTGAGCCGTTTGCATTGAGAGTTGCAATAACGTTGCCATGTACATCGGTTCGTATTTCATCGGTGTACTGCTTCACCACGTCCCGGATAACCTGCTGTACAGGCTGTTCAAACCCCGATGGGCTAGGACTGGCAATCATCTGGCGTAGAACCGATATGCGCGACTCATCCATGCTATTGCTCCTTTTTAAGACAATAAGAACAAGATATTGTCCAGGTGCAGTTAATAGAATTTGCAAGAAATTTATTGGCAATTATAGTAACTGCAACGGGACAATAGAATTTTACCGTACAAACTGCTTAAGTACGTCATCAACGCCAGGGTGTAAACGATTGAGGCGCAAATCCTCGGCTCCTGTTGAATCGGTTTGTACAAGCAGAATACCTTGCTGAATACAGGTATTCAAGAGTTCACGTGCCGACTCACGAGTCAATCGACCCCGGAAACGATTCTTCGGATTCAGCGGATCGCCAATGAAGTTTGATACGCCAATGATTGTACGCCACGACCAATTTCGATCAATGTAATCGAGAAACTGCAAAAATTGTGGGTCCAGAACATCCATTTGTTGCGTTCCATATGGTGCTTGCTGGAACTGTGATGGGCCAGGGCTGGGAGGGAACGTAATAGCGGGCATGGGTGTTGTGTTCCCTGTTGATGTGCTCGGCGTGAACGTGACGCTACTAATGCTTGGAAGCGTACCCGTGTTACCTGATCCAGCTATTGGTCCCGTAGGACCATTGGGTATCAAGGGAACAAATTGGTTTGCACTACTTATTAAATCTCGGCTGACGGTTCCTGGAATTCCAACAACAATAACAGTCTTATTAAGACGTAATTTTAGACGAGCACTAATACGAGTAAAATCTTTATCGCCTGTCATTAAAACAAAGGTAGAAATGGTAGGACGATCAAAAACAGTTTCGATAATATCCATCAACATATTTAAATCCACAGTACTCTGCACAACTGTGCTTTGCACAACCGTGCCATTTGTACTTGTGTTACCGTTAATGGCAGGCATACTGCCGGTATTACCGGTTGAGGGATATCCAAGAGGACCAGTACTGTTCTGGCCAAGAGGACCAGTGGGAGACTGACCATAGGAATTTGAGTAAGATAATGATTGTCTATATGATTCTCGCTGCTGATAGTCAGCCGAATCAAAATTATCTTCTTCTGGAATAGGCTCTTCAAGTGGTAACAAGGCATCTTCGAGGCCGTTCTGTAGAGGAAGTGGAGATTCCTGTTCAGTGGGCCACCCGTTGCTCAAGTTTTGAGCATTGATCGCAGGCAACTGCCCAGAATTTCCTGTTATGCTACTGGGCCACTGCCTGGGATAAGGACCCCCAGCACCCTGTTCAGCGATATAGGTAGGATTACCCAGTGAACCACTAGGAGTATTTCCAGAGGCATAGTGAAATGTTCCCATACGAATACGGTCTCTCTGCTTCGCTGGACAGTCCACCCGATCAATCATGGCAGCAGTAAGACTACCTTTGAATGGTTCAGGCTGACGAGACCAATCTGCGTATGCACGAGCAACCATGACAGTGCCATAGCGACGAGCGACGGCAATCAATTCCTGTGGGTCAGGCTCTCGCCGTTGAATATTTAGCATACTGTATCGTATGTTCTCGAAATCAATGAATAAAGCAATATCTTCAGGCACAACCTTCTCCTCTCATGGGGAGAAACCGCGCAGGCCAAGTTTTATGATTGTTCAGGTGCTGAACCACTTTGTCCGAAATCTAACATCATTCTTGAATAAAGATGAGAGGTGGTTCTTTGTAGCTATGAGCATATCATACTTTGTAAATAAAGTCGAGAGTCTGCGCTTTACTTTGAATAGTTACTAAGGTATAGTGTATAGTCGAGAAAAACATGTTGAAGAGTGGAATGACAGAACTTAGATAACTCAGGACAGCTCTCTAATAACAATCGTCTGATTGCACCGGTTGGCTTCTGAATCCGCCATTTCCCCCTTGTTATGAGAAAGAACCGGAGGGCATAATCCCCGGTTCTTCTCTTGCTGCCTACAAGCAATAACATAGTATATTAGCGTGCGGCACCGATCAACTCGCGCTCGTGAGTTGCGAGGAAACGGCGAAGAACGCCATTATCTTTTACTGTACTAATCTTTTCTACATTATTTTCAATGCTATTTACGAGATCATATAAGCTAACAATGTCATAATGCCCTTGAACCTGTAGCTGGCCTTCGCCATCGAACCCTTCGATGAAGAGGCCGTCCTCTTCCTCTCGGATTGCAAAGCTCTTTACGCCTAGCTGATCTAGCACCTGACCGACTGCATGCAAAACATTTGCATAGGTAAACGTGGCTGGCATGAATTCCCTCCCATAAGTGGCTGGAGTTTTTTGTTACTAGTAGACTACACTGTCAAACTGCAACACATCGATACGAGGTTAGGTAGTTTGTCAGCCTCATGCTACACTTTGACAATTTTATCATACGGTTCTGTAAACGTCAAGGTCAGTGCTTATTGCCAGCACCATTGGTAGAACCGCTTGTTCCAGCAAGTACACCTGATGCCCACGAGTCTCTTACTGCCACATTTGGCGCAGTATCTTTCTCCGTTGAGCTTAATATTTCGATGGCTTTTAGGCGCCAGAAGCGAGCACTTGCCGGACGCTTTAACGAAAGATATTCAGCCAATGCTTCATCTGTCATATCGGGATTAGCGCGTAGTGCCTCAATCGTCATCTGAAGCTTGTCTGGATTACCTTCTGTTCCTACTGTTTGTACGCCTGCTAAAGAAGGGCCGGAATTGTGTATCCCGCCTATTGTGTCTTTTTCGATAGTGACAAATTGACCAGTGATCGCCTTTGACTTCGACGAGTCCTTCTTGTCTGTATTTGCGGTCGTCTCAGATGTTGCTGACTCTGTAGAGCCAGGGCTGACGACCGATGAGAGTAGGCTTACAGGATTGATGCGTGAGCCGCTAGCAAGGGCGCGACGGAGTGTTGCTATCGGTAGACTCGTTTGTTTCGCCAATTCACTAAGCGCGGTAAGCTGCTGTGACGCTGCCTGCTGATCTTCGGAAGCTGTCTCTGTGATCGTTTCTGCCATCATCGTATAGACAATGCCGAGTAGTGGAAATGCGCTAGCCATAAATGGAAAGACATTGACAAGCCATGGCGCGGCACTCTCCGCTGAGCTAAGCATCGTATTACTATGAAACTGCTTTGCATACGCCCAATTCACAGCCCACGAGAACACTGTACACATGACAATAAGTAACCAGTGTTGCCATACAGCCTTTGCGGTACGGTAGCGGCGATAACGTTGAAAAGCGGTCCATGACAGGAGATACACTGTTACGTCGATGCTGATTGCTATCGCATAGCTAACCGCCCACCACCAGACGCCCTCCGGTCCCTGTGATGGCTCAAACGATGCAAAGAAATATGCTACATGTGGAATTGAGGCCGCTAAAAAGACGGCAAAGGCTATCCAGAAAAAATATTTCATGTAGATAAAAATCCTCCAAGAATTGGCTCGTGCATAAATACATATATAGAAAAGGGTAGCTTCTGCATCGGTAAGCGTCAATACTTTATAGTACCTTTGGCGTTTTTTCCCTGCTACCGTCCGTTTTCACAAGTTAAGACGTCCTTTTCACGAAAATCTCAAAATTGAATTTTTTCAATTTAACTAAATTGGTTTGTAAAAGTGTTGACAGGAAAGAAGAAGTGTGGCATATTATGCAGGCACCGCAAAACGGTGATGAAGCAACGCACACTTACAACTGAAGATAGATAACTACTTCAATTTTGTCGAATGTAACTGTTTAGATGGCAAGAGTTGAAGCAGAGGATAGCGAGAACCTTGTTGCTCTTGTTTCGTGAGAAACGAGACAACATAAGTCATATCATCGATTGACCTGTCTCTTTCAAAAAGAGACGATTGTATAAATGAGAACAAGCTACACAGAGTACGAGGCGGATGCCTAGGCGCAGTGGGCCGAAGAA
>CAXTUE010000372.1:0-2686 GCA_964247355.1 uncultured Ktedonobacteraceae bacterium
TCTGAAATATCTGCTCAAGGTCATAAAAAGTATAGGAATGGTATAATATATACATGCCAAATAACCTGCTAGATATAAGCACCATCTACTATGAACCCTCTGTACTCACCTACCCACGAGGGCAAGAGATACTCAATAACTATCCAGATGTCAAGCGTATCGAGGTAGCTTCGCATTGGAATATACCCGAACTACATAGAAATGAAGACCTTGTTGAGGATTGGAACAAGGTCAAGCGTAACGTCCTTGTGCTTGGCGTGAAGAAGACAGTCAAATGTACGCCATTTTATCGCAGTTGTGATTTTATTGCTCCATCACATGCCAATGGCTGCGCGATGGCTTGCGTCTATTGTGTAGCTTCAGGAACTCTCATTTCCACACCACAAGGGCCAATACCTATAGAGCAAATACAGACGGGTGATAAAGTATTTGCTTATGATAGTTTGTCGCAACAGATAGTAGTATCTGCCACTAGTGATCTTGCTTCCAGAAACGTTGACGAGGTGTTAGAAATTCGTGTCGCAGATAAGCTACTTCGCGCTACAGCAGAACATCCTATTATGACGGCTAAGGGATGGATACAGGCAGAAGAGCTGCAGCTAGACGATAAAATTCTATGTCATACGGTTGGCAAAGAACCGTCATTTCAAAAAATAGTAAGCATTCGCACTACGAACGAATCAACAACAGTTTACAATTTTCATGTTCCAGGACCAGAGTCGTATATAGCAAATGGTATTGTGACACATAATTGTTATGTTGCTCGTCGTAAAGGCTTTGCCAATCCGATCACCACGTTTGTCAATATTGAGCAGATATGTGGCTCGATTGAGAAGCATGCGAATAAGCAGGGCATTAAGTGGGAGCCATCGCAGGCGGACCCGTCATTGTGGGTGTATGAGATTGGCACGAACAATGACTGCTCCGTCGATGCCACGATTAGCAATAATATACGCGATCTTGTCGGCTTGTTTCGCAACTTGCCAAACGCGAAGCTGACGTTCGCGACAAAGTATGTCAATCGTGAAATGCTCACCTACGACCCGCAGCAAAAGTCGCGTATTCGTTTTAGCCTGATGCCGCAGTCTATCGCGAAAGTCGTCGATGTACGAACCGCACCCATCGCAGAGCGCATTGGCGCAATGAACGATTTTTACGACGCTGGCTACGAGGTCAACATCAACTTTGGCCCAATTATCTACTACGATACATGGCTAGAAGACTATAAGAAGCTTTTTGAGGAGATAGATGAGACGCTATCGCCAGGACTGAAGGCACAGCTACAGGCAGAGGTGATTTTCCTGACGCATAACGAGCAACTACACGAGGTCAACCTGCAATGGCATCCGAAGGCGGAGGAGTTGTTATGGCAACCAGACCTGCACGAGCAAAAAGTCTTGCAAGCAGGTGGCCACAACCTGCGCTACAAGCTCTCCATTAAACGCGGTCTTGTAAACGAGTTTTGTGCGTTATTGCAGAAAGAACTTCCCTATTGCACTATTCGATATGCGTTTTAGTGAGTCACGTTGGTCAAAACTGAGATGGCAAAAAATGCTTGACATGGGTAGTGCTTTTCTGTATACTAGCCACATCGACTAACAAGAGTCGAGAAATGATGGAGGGTTCGCATAGTGGCCTAGTGCGGTTGTTTGCTAAACAACTGAAAGTGAAAGCTTTCCGAGAGTTCGAATCTCTCACCCTCCGTTACAAGACAATAAGTAGTTTACATAAAAATGCCTAGGTTCGAGTACTTAGGCATTTTTATTGTCTTCTAACTTAGCTACTAAATTTCATAGTCCTCGGCCCAGTGAAATCGAGGATCATTGATTTCCTCATAAGGCACTATATATGTCTCTTTGCGGTTTCCCCGTACCACCCCTGCGCTCTTGAAACGGAGAGTCATGTCGGTACTTTTTGGAGCATGAGCGACTGATATCATATACACCTTTCCATTATCGGGTAGGTACACGGCAAAAAATTCAGCCTTTCCTACATATGTCTTTTTGAGATTAACACCACGGCGATTGGCAGTAACAGAAACTGTATTGAACTCGAAGCAAGCTCCTTCTTTTGTAAGCCTTCCAGTTTTCACTTGCACACGCATAAGCTGTCCTTCTTGATGGATAAAGAAGCCAAATTTTTTGTGTTCTTCAACCTTATAAAAGGCTATATCATATCCAAGATGATCTGCCCACGGTAGCAGTACCTCATACCCTAACTGCACAAATCGGTTCAAAACAGCAGTGTGAGAAATCAACCCTTGCTGCGATGTATCTGTATCTCTCATAACACGTCTCTCACAATCCAAAAATTATTAGGTCCAAGTTTATATAGACAAATATATTCTTATTTATTTATGAATAATAATATACATGATAACACTATTAAAATTCAATACTATAACAGCGTTCTCAAAAAATGCTAAAAGAACTGAAGAGTATATTTATGATGCTTGACAAACGCTTCTCGCTCTGATATCATATTTCTGTAAACATAGGGGAGTAGCTCAATGGTAGAGTCCTCGTCTCCAAAACGAGTTGTTGCAGGTTCGAGCCCTGTCTCCCCTGTCAAAAGCTCTCAAACTTCTAAGCTTGAGAGCTTTCTATATTTATTCACTAAATTTGTACATTCCCACTCTTTAAGACACAGCCAAATGTTGGTTTTTGAAGTGAAAAGAATACTACAC
>CAXTUE010000372.1:2696-5292 GCA_964247355.1 uncultured Ktedonobacteraceae bacterium
TTGAAACTAAAAATCAACAAATACAACGCCCGCCTAACACCCAGGCAGGGGGTGTTTTTTTGGCTGCCTTTGTTTGAGTAGTGTACTCTACCTCTTCGGCAACTCCACAAAGAACGTGCTGCCCTTCCCAAACTTCGACTCGGCCCAGATACGGCCCCCGTGTCGCTCGACGATATCTTTGCAGATGGCAAGCCCCAGTCCCAATCCAAATTTCGAGGATGCCTGAGCGTCGGGGGTGCGGTAGAACGTTTCAAAGATATGGGGAAGTTGCTTGTCAGAAATACCCCGGCCAAAATCCTGCACCGAGAGACATGCCTGTGTGTCATTTTGACTGAGCCGCACCTGTACCTCGCTTCCTTCCGGCGAATACTTGATGGCATTTGTTGTAAGATTCGTGACTACCTGCGATAGGCGATCACGATCAGCAACGATGGGTATAGTTGGCGTTTCTGAGCTAAGCACAATCGTACGACCGGTAAGTAGCTGCTGGTCCTCCACAATGCCCTGACAGAGGGCGACAAGCTCGAACTCACGCTTGTGCAGTTCAACTCTGCCAGCACGAATACTGCTCACATCCAGCAATTCATCAACTAATGTTGTCAGGCGTGTTGTTTGCTCATTAATTTTTTCGAGCGTTGTGTGCATACCAGCTATTTCTGGTGAAGCATCTCTCTGTTTCGCGAGCCGACGAAGTGCCAGTTGCGCCTGTCCCCGAATGCTCGTAATAGGCGTCTTCAACTCGTGTGAGGCAATCGAGAGAAAACGGTCTTTCAGTTGGTCGGCATCTTTTAGCTGGGAATTTGCCTCTTCCAACTCCTCCGCATATGCCTGTAACTCTTGTTCAGTCGCCAGCGACCGCCAGCGCGCCCGCTCGCGCTGGCCCGTAATCAGCGCGAGCACCAAGCCCGCAATCACATAGGGAATAACCTGTGCTACGCCATTCCAGTCCGTGAAATCGAGTTGTTGCACGGGCGACAGAAAAAAATAGTCAAGCACAAACGTACTCAGGATAAGCGCGAAAATAGCCGCACCCGCTCCCCAAAGAAGCGCAGTCAACAATACGGAAAGCATAAAGAGCGCGTCAGGAAAGGAGAACGAGGATAGCACCATACGCAGTAACCATGTACCGAGTGAGGCACTTCCAACAAGCAAGATACTGGCGAAATAGCCGACGAGCGGACGACGCCAGCGCGGAATTGTAGCGACATATTGTTTGCGTAACACAATATCCTTGTGTAGTCGCACACGAACAAAACGCCGGTCTTGCGTATTTGTGGTTTGGGCGGTTCTCATGACATCCTTGCTTACATAGTGTTTTGTCTTTTGCTCTCTTTAGCAAGTGTAGCATATGCGGTTCACACGAACAAGCTTGTTACTCCTGCCGCATGGAGGCAAATTGTTCACGCTCGACGCGCATAAACGCCTCCTGCGCTTGTGCATCATGCATGGCAACAAGCGGAATTTCAGGATAACGTCGCGCGAAGAAATGCAGGTCAGTCAGCGTTTGGCACGCAGTTGCATCATCGCTGGTAACAGCGTTCCAGATAAATGGATGCATGGTCGAGGGTTGTATATAATTCTCCGCAACCCATGCAGCATCGCCCAACAGGAAGAGCGGGGAGCCGTTGGTGCGTCGAATAAGCATACCGGTATTGCCAGCAGTATGTCCGGGAAGCGGCACAAGAACGATGGAACCATCGCCAAAAAGATCATGACTGGTACTGAAACCATCATATGCCGGTCCCTTGCAATCGAACAATTCGATTGGATTATCAGATAGAAGTGTGTGAACAATTCCCTTATGCATATCTAGCAGGCCATACTGAGCCGCATCGTATTCGACACGATGGATGCGCAATGGTACGCCAGGAAGATCGGGTACACCACTCACATGGTCCCAATGTAAGTGCGAGATAAGTACAAAATTCAGGTCATGCGGTTTCATAGAGAGGGTGTGTAAATGACTGGCGATAGACTGCTCAAAGGTGAATTTGCCCAGGACATTTTTGAAAAAAAACGACTGCTCTTGGAAATAAAGAGAGATATCGCTAGCGAGACCCGTATCATACAAAAAGGTCGCCTTTGGATGACGAATCAATACGGCACTGTGCGAGATAATACGCGGTACAAGCGAAAAGGCACCGCGCACCGCTATAAACTCCGGTACCACAACACTTCCGCAACGTAAAAATGTAATATCAATAGAGGGAAGTGCTCCCTGACTCATCGGTAGCACTGGTACATCTGGCTCATACCATGTGGCGAAACGACGCGGTAGAAAACTGTTGATCGCAACGCCAGTACCTACCGCACCTAGCGATGCGGCGGCAAGTGTTGCGATACGACGAGCTGCATATTTCATGATGTTGTTACTCCTCTTCGTCGACAGTATAATCCTGCGACACTAGAGGTAGTGTAAACCAGAAGGTAGAGCCAACGCCAGGAGTACTATACACACCGGTGTGTCCGTGATGACGCTCGATGATCGTCCGACTAATGTATAAGCCGAGACCCAGGCCAACGCCGGAGCCGCTCACGACCTTAACGCGGTCGGATTGATAGAAGCACTCCCAGATGCGCTCCTGCTCTTCAGGTA
>CAXTUE010000373.1:0-5271 GCA_964247355.1 uncultured Ktedonobacteraceae bacterium
TATACAGGTTGCTCAAAGAGTGCATCTTCGCTCGCGAGTTCATCTTCGAGCCGCGCACGGTATTGGGCTAGTTCTGTCTCGTCGATATGCCCAAACTCTCGATCTTCCTCATTGTTCATACTCTTCGCATTGGCTTTTAAAGCTATAGAACCTGTTGAGTCAGTAACGGTTGACCAGTCGCGTAGTGTGAAAAGAATGAGCGCGAGGCCGCCAAGCAACAAGACAACGGGAACGAGCCATGCAAGCAATGAGAAGCCCCACCACGGCGGCGACCACACAATCTGATCTCCATAGCGCGCACTGAAATACTGAATAATCTGCTGGTCCGACTGTCCGGCCTGTATCTGTTGCCGAATAACCGCGCGTATCTCTTGCGCCCGTTCCGATGTCGAATCGGCCACAGACTCGCCCTGACACACCGGACATTTCAATTGCATACCTAGATTGTGGACATGCTGGTCCAGCGTCTGGTGAGTCGAAGCCGTAAACGCCATGTACGACCAGAGTCCTGCAATCAGCAAAACTGCACCGATCAGGATAAACAATGATCTTGTAGAGACCGATTTATCACGTCCTCGTTCGGTAATTGAAAGCCGAGAAGGACGTGACACACCAGTCCCCACGGATGCGTTTTTCATGCCAAAACCTCCTTCACAGGGTTGGGTTCGGCAATACGCTGTGATACGTGTACTTTACGGCGTTGAGGCCACCAGCAGATAACGCCACCTAAAAGCATAAGTACACCACCATACCAGACAAGCGAGGTGAGCGGGTTGAGATAGATGTGAAACGTGGCCTGTCCCGGACCACTGAAGTTTTCAAGCACAACGTAAAAATCGCTCAAGCCGATTGAAGTGATAGCTATCTGGCTAGCAGGCTGATCCTGGAAATTATGATAGAACGTACGCCCAGGATAAATGTATTGCTGTAAAGCACCATTGCGCCAGATTTGTAGTTGCGCTGTAATTACCTCTCTATCGGACTGCTTATCGTCGAGATTGCCGAAGTAGACAAGTCGATTGCCCGCGAATGTCACCTCTTGATTAGCCTTGAGCACAACATCCTTTTGAGTCTGAAAAAAGTGCGAGCCGATTACGCCAACCGCGAGTAAGGCCAGACCAAGATGCACAATGTAGCCACCATAACGCTGCCGATACCGCTGAAACAGCATGTAGAGCGCGACCGGATACGACTCACCATGCGCATGGCGGACAAGCATACCGCGCCATAGTTCATAGAGAATGGCGGCACCAGTAAACGCACAGATCGAGAAACCGATATTCGCGAGTACATCAGTCACGCCAGCCAGAGGGAGAATTACAGCACAGAGAGCGGCAAGCACTGCCGGGACGCTGAGGTTGCGCCAGAGCGAACGTAGCGATGTACGCCGCCACGCCAGCAAAGGTCCAATACCCATTGCCAGTAGTAAGAGCGCGAAAAGCGGGCCATTAACATTTTCATAGAATGGGGGTCCTACCGTCATGGTTTGCTTGCGGAACGCGACTGAGATAAGCGGAAAGATCGTACCCCACAGAGTCGCAAAGGTGATGCCGACAAGTAGCAGGTTATTGAGTAAAAATACACCTTCGCGCGAAACCACCGAGTCGAATTCTTGCTCCGGTTTTAGGCGCGGTAGGCGATAGAAAAAGAGACCCGTTGAGACTGCGATAACCAGTACCAGGAATGCCAGAAAGTACGAGCCAATCGCGGAATACGCGAACGAATGTACAGAGCTGATGATGCCGCTACGCACCTCGAAGGTGCCGAAGATCGATAGCGCGAACGAGGCAATTACCAGGAACAGGTTCCAAACTTTAAGCATACCGCGCCGTTCCTGGACCATTGTCGAATGCAGAAAGGCCGTCGCGGTTAACCACGGCAAGAGAGCGGCGTTTTCTACCGGGTCCCAGCCCCAATAACCACCCCAACCAAGCACGTGATAGGCCCACCACGCTCCAAGAATAAGGCCAGCCGTTTGAATAGACCACGCCGCCAGTGTCCAGCGTCGAATCGAACGTAGCCACGCGCTATCTAATTTCCCCGTGATGAGGGCGGCGATGGCAAAGGCAAAGGGCAGTGCAAAGCTCATGTAGCCCATCAGTAACATCGGCGGGTGAATAAGCATACCTGGGTCCATGAGTAGAGGATTGAGACCGCTACCGTCAGCAGGTGCAGCACCAGGAAGGCGCACAAAGGGATTCGATACCGATGTAAGCACGATGAGTAGAAACGCTTCGATAACCATTAGAGTGGCGATGATGTAAGGAACAAGGACGGTCGGGACACGTCGGGAAGTAAAGATAAAGAGAGCAGAGAAAACGGCCAGCATCAGGCCCCAGTAGAGCAACGATCCCTCTTGTCCACCGTAGAAGGCCGAGAGCGTATAATACCACGGCATTGACAAGCTGGAGTGATCGGAGACATAGCGCACACCGAAGTCATGCGTCAGGAACGACTCAACCAATGCATAGGAAGCCAGCAGCAAAAAAGATGCGACCACAAGGACGCTGCGCTTCGCGCTTACAAGTAGGGCCTTTGACGACAGAGGAGTATATCGTCCAGCCACCGTAAGCACTATAGCAAGCACGGAGAAACCTAACGCCAGGACGAGCGCGAGAACGCCAATATCTGAAAAATACACGATGAAGAATTCCTTAGTTAGTGCGCGGCTGGTGTCGCGGATTGAAACTTCGATGGACACTTTGTCAGCAACGTCAATGCCTGGAATGTACCCTGTCCACTGTACTTTCCTTCAACGACCACCTGGATACCAGCGCGGAAAATATCAGGCACAACACCACTATAGGTCACGGGTAAAGCATTTTTGCCATCATTAATGATGAACGAGACACGTTCATTGGCATCGTCCCGTACAACGGAACCTGCTTGCACCGTCCCTGTTACACGCACACTTTGCGCAGTACAACTCAGACAATTGTGTAACTCGGTTACAGTCATATCATATGCGGCACTTGACTGTGTATTAATGAGAACAAGATACACAACAGCACCCAGGATAGCTATACCGGCAAGCAAAAAGCTCAATGGAAACCGCTTTTGGCGCGGTTTTGTGGGTGCCGTTTGTTCATGTGTAATTTGTGATATTTGTGTATCGATAGCAGGTTGCACGATTGGAACCTCTCTAAATATTAATGCGGCGCGATAGTTGCCTCAAACAATTGATTAAGAATGGCACCGAGAATAAATACGAGAATACCGAGAGCCAACATCAATTGTGGTGCCACTTTCGATAAACGCGTCGTACGTTTTGCTAGCCGTCGAATATTACTTTGCCCAATGTAGAGCGCAAGTACGAATAGTCCAATGGCACCCGTGATCTTGAGTATAAGTACAGTGATATAGGATGCGCCAAGTGTTGTTTGTGTTAAACGGTCAAACGTGAGATAGGCACCGCTCAATAGCAGGACACCGATACAGATGTTGACTAGACGCTTAAACAGGTTTGCGATATTGCCTGAGACAGTAGGAGTTGCGCCTCCCAAGCGTAAAGCTGGGATGACAACTAGCAAGTACATCATACTGCCACCCACCCACGTTGCTGCCGCGATTGTGTGCACGACACGCATCAACACACGAATTGCCAGCACCAGCGTCATGACATAATCTTGCGTAATTCAAGCTTGAGGCCCGCATCCGTCAACTGCACATTCCACATCGCCTTGATAACGCCCGCACGATTGATAAACACGGTTACAGGAATAGTCGAGACACCATATGCTATCGCAGTTGAGCCAGTTACCGTATCCTGTACCCCTGGAAAGGTTATGCCATACTTCTTATTAAACGCCTCGATATCGCCGGGGCTTTCGGCTGCCGCATTGATACTGATGAATTGCACACCCTGCGTTTGCAGTTTCGGCACATTTGTTTTTAGAAAAGGTGCTTCATCATTACATGGCACACACGACGACGACCAGAAATTAAGAACAACGGGTTTACCCTTGAACTGCGAGATAGCTATCTTGTCCGTGCTACCGAACGAGCCGTTTGGCTTGATCAAAGTCAGGTCAGGTGCTGGCTTGTTCAGCAAGGGACTATTCACATCCCCTACTGTTGCAGAGCTAGTGTTTGCTTGCTTTGCAGGTGTAGTAAGTTGAGTCCAAAGCAACACTAGCAAAGCAACATTCAAGACACTCACAATCGCGAAAACCGTGATATTGCGTTTGCGCGAACGCTTCTTTTGCACAATCGCTGGCTCCTGCACAGCGTCCGTCGTCTCTAGCCGCTCACCCTCATCGTGTGTAAAACCGTTGACTTCCATTACAGGCCATAACCTATCTTTCTCGCATAGTCTATTTTATCAATCCGATTATGCTGCAGGCACCTGATACGATGCTTGCAGTATGAAGAAGCGACCTTACAATGACCTGAATATTTTTATAGAACTGGTAGGGACCGCATTCAAAACGTTTAATCGTTAATGTGGACGTGATGAATGCGGTCCCTACCACACAAACGTCATCTGACGATTCCAGGATGCTCTGCTATCATCAGATGACGTTGCTCCATTCTATATCCCACGGATTCTTCGCATTGACATTGGTTATTTTACTATGATACTCTTCAATATAACGTGATGAAGTGCCGACTTCTTACGTATGTATATTTGGAAGCGTTCCCACGTCTCGTAGCAGAGCAGGGAGTGTCGACCTTGATTCGCGTCCATGTAGATAAATTTTACCAGGTACACAGAAGTGTACGCACAAAGGCCCAAAGGAGGGCTTGCATGCAGTATTTTCCCTCGTTTCGTTGGAAATCCCTTTCACAGTTCGCCCTACTGCTTCTTTCCGTCTTGATACTAGCTCCGCTTGCGGCATGTGGAGGCTCGACAAGTACAGGAAACAATAACAGTGGAGGTAGTACCACCAGTGGTCCCGTCACGCTCACATTTGCATCCTGGGTACCAGGAATTGACAAAGCGGCCAAACTCTACACCCAGTCGCACCCAAACGTTAAAATAAACGTGCAATCGGTTCCTGCTGGCAACAACGGCACTTATGCGAAATTTCTGACAGAAATTCAAGCAAAGAACGCACCTGATCTCGGTCAGGTCGAATACCAGTTCTTGCCCACCTTCGAGGGCACGGGCGGTCTGCTCGATATGTCTGCCTATAACGCCGCTTCGATTAAAGACAAGTTTGTGCCGTGGACATGGAGTCAGGTAACACAGGGTAGCGCAGTCTATGCTATTCCCCAGGATACCGGCCCAATGGCCATGTTCTACCGCGCCGACCTCTTTAAGAAGTACAG
>CAXTUE010000374.1:0-5260 GCA_964247355.1 uncultured Ktedonobacteraceae bacterium
CATCGAAGCGCAGGAATTTTTATATTTCCCTCTCTAGCACGGTACCTCGTGTAAAGCACTACGACACCATCAGGCTAGATGACGAATTGCCAGGGGAAAAGCACAGGCACGCACAGAGTATAGTGGGAAGAAGCTATATATGTCAATATTTCTACCTATTTTTACCAATTTTTGCTATGACGAGCGTCTCCGTCCAATCGGTGCAAGGTCGCCCAGAAAACCCTCAAGTGCCTTTGCCAGATCATACAATTGCGTCGCCTCGGCCATTGATACCTCATGACCAGCATGCCCGACTGTATAAAGCAGTTGAACGGCGGGATGTTTCGCAGGTGCCGTTGGCTCGGTAGATGCTGAACCTAGCAATGAGGAACGCATCGCATCAACACTCGCATTCACCTGGTCAAGATTAGCAATATCAATAAAGCTGGCTGGCTTAGGTGCCTTGCCTCTCCCCTGACTCGTCTCCCACTGACGGCGCGCTTGCTTGCCAGCCGCACAATAACAAAATTCAGGATGTGCCGAATCCGAATTTTGCAGACCAGTATCATCACAAATTGGACAGATAGGCATAGAAAAACTCCTTACTCTTACAATGTCCTGTGGCAAGTATACGTATATTTCGTTCGTTTTACAAGCACCTCTACTCTTGCAAGGAGGCAGCTTTTATGATGTACTAGAGAAGACACATTTCTATTTTATAAAGAGGTACATATCATGGAACCACCACTGATCGAGCATGATTCAATTATTCCAGCCTTTAGCTTACCGGCTACCGACGGTATGCCTCATAGTCCTTGGGATTATAAACAACGCGAAAATCTGCTCTTGCTCTTTTCACAAAGTTCGACCACAAGTGAAGGACGTGGCCTCTTTCGCACATTTGCTCAGCACTTCCAGGACTTCCGTGAAGAGATGTGCTCAATTCTAGCCATAACAGCAGATACAGTTCTTGAAAATTTGCAGACACAAGAAGTTCTACGCCTACCCTTTCCACTTCTTGCAGACCCATACGGAAAAGTCATCGAGCGTTATACAACGTGGGATAGCACACAGAAGCATGTCGAACCGTGTGTTGTGCTTGCCAACCGCTATAACGCTCTCTATCAGCAATGGCGAGTCCAGCATGAAGGCGATTTGCCATCTATTGAAGACCTGCTAGAGTCGCTACGATATATGAATAGCCTGTGCACACCTTAAAGAATTCTGCAAAATTTGGCATTCTTCGTCGTGATATACATAACCTTATAACTGCTAAAAAGAGGAGTTTCATGACCCATCACAACACTACGTCATCGTGGAGAAGAGAGACATCGCTTGTTCACGCTGGACGAGAAACGCGTCTCACCGATGCAACAGGCACCCCTACCGTTTGCCCAATCTATGCGAGCACAACGTACATCCACGAAAGTGCCGAAGCATTAGATGGAGCTTTTAGCGGTTCCACACCGACCGGCGAACCAGCATTCGTGTATGCACGACAGGCAAACCCAAACGCCTCCGCCTTTGAAGACACGGTTGCACGTGCCGAAAATGGTGTTGGTGCCGTAGCCTTTGGCTCCGGTATGGCTGCTATTCATGCCGCACTCCTCGCAGGCGGACTAAGTATCGCTGGTACAAAAATTGTGGCCTCGCAGGATATCTATGGCCCGACAATGGGATTGCTGCGCAAGGTGTTTGAGCCTATCGGAGTGGAGGTTGTGATGGCGGATTTGTGCAGAGGTAATGTCGCGACAATTCTTCAAGCCGAGCAGCCGGATGTTGTGTTCGTGGAAACAATCTCTAATCCACTGGTCAAACTGGTCGATCTGGATAGCATTAGTGCGGCGGCCAAAGCAGTGGGAGCGGTGACAATCGTCGACAGCACATTCACAACTCCTTCTCTTGTTCGACCACTTGAACATGGCTTTGATATTGTGGTGCATAGCGCGACAAAATATATCAGTGGTCACGGTGACAGCACCGGCGGCATAGCCATCAGTGCAAAGAACACACTTCTGGATGCGTTGCGCTCGTACTCAATGCTCCTGGGCGCAATGCTCAGTCCCTTTGAGTCGCACCTTATGCTACGCGGTCTACGCACACTCTCACTGCGTATGGAGCGTCATTGCAGCAATGCTCTTCAAGTTGCTCGCTTTCTCCAAAAGCACGAGGCAATAGAGCGCGTGTATTATCCCGGCTTAACAGATCATCCCCAGCACACCCTTGCATCACGTATGCTTGATGCCGAGCAGTTCGGTGGCCTGCTCTCGTTCGACCTGAAGGAGCAAACGCGCGAGGCAACATTCCGCTTCATCGACAAGCTCCGCCTGTGTCTCCCTGCGACAACATTAGGCGATGTCTTTTCACTGGTAAGCTATCCAGCAATGTCATCACACCGCACACTCACACCGGATGAGCGACAACGTATTGGCATCACCGAAGGATGTGTACGCTTATCGGTCGGCATTGAGCATATAGAAGACATTCTACAAGACCTGGATCAGGCACTGCGCTAGTTCTAAAAGGAGCAGGGCATTCCCGTTACAGGGAGCCTGCTCCTTGCCACTACTTCGTGTGAGGGATATACTTTCCTGGAATGAGGTCATTCGCTTCGCCCCCCTCAGCAGGGGACATGACATGAATTAAATCTGCATTTGGATCAACAACAAGCGTGTCCGAGATACCACGCACATGCGGAAATGAGCGCGCGACCTCTTCCGCCGCCGCCTTCTGCTGCTGCGTATGAACTGCACCACTCAGACGAATCACGCCAAGCTTTGGATACACTCCGATAGGTAAATCACGGGTGCGCTCGTCCCGACCCAGAGCATTAGCGAGGTCAGCCGCAAGGGTATCGTCCCCAACGAGATTATTCTTTATACCAAGTAACCCTTGCACACCATATGCCTGATCCTCGATCACGTCGGCACGTAGCGAACTTGAAATATTACCGTCGAGGTGTAAAACTCCATCCAGCACACGTGCCGTCATGCCTTTATAGTCAAGATGGTATGGCCCCAGTTGGGACAGCATCGTATCTACATCCTGTTGAAGGTCGGCATCCGAACGATGGGCGGGTAAAGCTTGCAACGTTGCATCTGGTATTGTGATGATGATACGATCTGCTGCTATGTTTGTTATATACTCTTCCGAAAGTAGAGTATCTTGACCAGATCGCAAATGATGTGCTATAATATAAGATATCATACCGCCCTCTGGATGCGCGGCAACCAGGAGCAAAGAGCCTCTACTACTCCCACCAGCTTCAACAACGCTTTTATTGTCCAGATAGCCCGCGTCAGGAGCATTATTGCTCGCGGCAAGCACGTCCGCACCTGCGACGCGCAACACAATTCCGTCGCTTGTAGCATTCGTCACAGTATCAAAGGGCAAATACGTGGTCTTCCCAAAGAAACGCCCGTTCCTCACACCTATATATGTCATACGACCGGCGGTAGCGTCGAATCCTACCTGTACCAGTATACCCTCTTCACCATCCGTGCAAATAATCTTGCTACCAAAGGAGAATTTTAGAGTTTCTAAGATTGATGGATGCATCATGTCTAGCCTCATTTTACAAAATAAAGTGGATGTCGCGAAAAAACGCGCTACATCTTCTATAAAGAAGTGTAACACGTTTTTTGGAACTGTGACAAGCAGAAGACTCTATTCCCCAGGAAAATTTCTACAGATTGAATACGGTAAAAGTGTTTAGTGTGACGCAATGTGCAGGTTGCTGTCGTTAGCAAGTAGGCCGTCATACGCTTCCAGATAGAGATTACGTAGTGCGTCCCCATATGGTTGTAAAGTCTCTTGCGAAAAATTTTTACGTGTTAGTGCAACAAGCGACGTTTCAGCCGCTAAACGCCCACTAGTAAGGGCCTCAGAGATACCCTCGGCAGAGACTGGATGCACTAGCGCGGCAGCATCACCAACACAAAGAATATGGTTGCCATAGAGGGCGGTACCACGTAGACCCGCAGCAATTGGGGCTGCTTTGAGCTTGCCTTGCAGTGTTGCATAAGTAGTACGCTCGTTCCCAACTCGCAGAAATGTCTCTAATGCTTGTGCTAGATCAGGCTGTTCTGTGCGCAATTGTTGCTGTGAAGCAATAACACCCACGTTTGCGCTACCATCTAGCACAGGGAAAATCCAGTAGTAGTGAACGCCCGAATCAGCACGAAAGTAAAAATGCAAGATGTCTTGCACATCCTCTATATTGGTATAGTAACCCCGCATGGCAGTGAAACGAGTGAGTGCATTCCCTGGTGCTGTAAGAGGTGTAGTATCTCCTTGCTCAACGCATCGTTGTCGCAACTGACGTGCTAGACGTGAGCCAGAGCCATCAGCAGCAATAACAATACGACAGCGCAAACGTACGGGACGCCTCCCATGCACTCCACATATGAAGGTGTACTCTTCGTCATCAGTTTCGCTCATCTCATGTACAGTCAGATTATCTAGCCACGATGCCCCCTGTTGAAGTGCGTGGTCACACAGAAACGCATCAAAACTGATACGGGGAGCAACAACACCACTTGTGAAGTGTGGGCTTGCCTCTACAAGGTTGTTTGTTGATGGTAAGCTATACAATGAGACAGCAATATTTTTCGCTGATGCATAGCGGTGTTGTACGTCATCAGCTATTCCCATCAGGGCTAGTTCTTCGAGTGCAGGAGGCATCACAGCATCGCCACAACATTTATCACGTGGAAATGTATAACGGTCGACCAGCAGGACATCTGCTCCTTGCCGTGCTAAATGGTAAGCTGCCGACGAGACATCAGGTCCAGCACATACAACAATAACGTCATAGAGAATATGCTCTGCAAAAGAGATATTGATGGGAGTGGTGAAGCGTTGGGCATCTGACACAGCCGTTCTATTCCTTTCTTCTGTTCCCGAATGGCGGATTTACTCTTCGCGCCGCTTTTGTTTTATAAGTGTACCTGAACAAAAAACGAAAGGCAAGCCGAGAGCACACTTCTTCACAACAGACAGTTTGCTGTGATACTAAATTTGCTATGATACTAAGAGAAGTATTTTCGCCAAAGGAGGCGTCTCGATGAAGACATCGCAAAGTGTTGCTTTTAGGAACGCCGAGTCTCTAGCTCAGGAAGCGTTTCGTTTATGTTTGGCTAGCGATATCTATACCGCACAAGAATTTCTTTTCCGTATTCGGAATATGCTCAAGCGACTAAGTGGAGACCTCCCTATTGTAGGCTTTGATCCACTTTTCTATGAGAATAACGACACGCCATTTGTAACACAATCATTTGAG
>CAXTUE010000375.1:0-5215 GCA_964247355.1 uncultured Ktedonobacteraceae bacterium
TTATGAGTACATGACAGCTATACATCCGTAGTAGCTCCATTTCTCCCAGAGAGCGGCGGAAGGGATGCCCACACGACATCGTGGAACATGCTGCTATCTTCTGCACCAACATGGTCTTCTCAGATAGTACTACACTCATAGAGCATCTAAGCATAGACATATTTGAATTGATAAAAAAGTACCGAAAGAGGTTGAGATACCTCAACCTCAAATTGTTTGAAGTGAAGAAAAGGTACTACATGCGAGGACTTGTGACCGGAATGCTATTCCGCAAAAATTGAGAAGGAGGAAATTGGGTAGTGGCAGGAATAGCGTACGGGTCTGATTGATCACACCCCGCGTTAGAAATCGAGCAGGGCGTGATCAATCAGATCTCGCTTGATTTCTTACGTGCGTGGGGGGTGATCAGTCAGACCCGTACAGGCATTTTCATGGCCGCACTATTTTGTGAAGTACGATAACCAGCACCTACAACGCTTCTTTTAGCTTTTCCAGTTGTTGTGCGTGTTGCGAGTCATGAATGGGCAGGATGTTTACAAGTTGATAGAACTCGCGGTCTCCCCATTTAGGATGCTGGAATGGGCGAGTCCATGCATCTTCGGGCAGAGCGGATAGGTATTCAAATAGTTCTTCGCGGCGCGCGGCCAGGCCCGATAGTATTATTTCAAGTGAAGGGGGTAGCTCCGCTAATTCGGCTTGCTGCTCAGGCGAGTCCGCGCTGGCGTCAGGAAGTAGGGGGTTATCTTCTTTTTGCACACGATGAATTCGCTCCAGTAGTAAACCTTCTGTGATATAGACATGGTGCGCTATCTGTAGTGGCGACCACTCACCTTCCAGGGGATGTTGCGACAATTCTTCCTGGCTGAATTTTGCCAGTTGCCCCATCAACTCGATACGTGCTGCGACAAGCTTTCGACGCGCTTTCGCAAACGAACTCTCTGTAGTTTCTGTCGTGGTCATGACTACTCCTCACCCTTCACGCTGTTTTACCAATTTGCTATATAAACGTTCGAGTTCGTCTTGATCGTTGAAGTGTAGGACCAGCGTCCCTTTGCCCTTCGCGTTCTTCTTGAGGTCAACCTTCACCATTAGGGCATCGCGAAAGTGGGTCTCCAATTCTTGCACTTCAGTAGAGCGGGGCTGAGGCGTGGTGATGCGCTCGATAACGGCGTTGACATCTTCCTTGCCCTTGATGCTGGCTGCTAGCTCCTCGGCCTGACGCACATTCAGCTTGAGCGCGATAATCTTGCCCATCGCGGTGATCTGGTCCTCTTCGCTTGCGATACCTATGAGCGCGCGCGCGTGACCCTCACTGAAATGTTCGGGCTGGTTGATGAGCGCATCACGCACTTTGGGCGCAAGTTGCAGGAGACGCACAGAGTTGGTGATGGTCGAACGATCCTTCCCAACCTGTCGCGCAACCTGCTCCTGTGTCAGGCCAAAGTCTTGTATCAGCGATTGATAGGCCAGTGCCTCTTCAATCGGATTCAAATCGGCGCGTTGAATATTTTCGATTAACGCCATCTCAAGCATCTGTTGCGGCGTCACCTCTTTAATAACGATGGGAACTTTTGTCAGACCAGCGAGACGCGAGGCGCGCCAGCGTCGCTCACCTGCGATAATCTGGTAGAGCACGCCTTGCAAGGCGAAGGTCGCATTTTGTGAAACAGGTACCTGCTCATCATCAGAGAACCATGCATCGTTTTTCTTTTTTGTCTCTTCACCATTGTTGTCTGCAAGCGTGTCCAGACGTGTCACGATGATAGGTTGTATCAGGCCATGTTCCTTGATCGATGCACTCAACTCAAGCAGTTTTGGGTCATCCTCGCGAAAGATGCGGCGCGGCTGACGCGGATTGGGAATAATACTGTCTATAGGAACATCATGAGTACTAACGACCTCACTGCTCTGCGCCTGCTGCTGAGCCGACATCACCTCCGATGCACCCGTGATCAGTGCATCCAAACCACGCCCCAGACCAAATTTTTGCTTAGCCACGAGCCATTACCTCCTCGGCGAGCGAACGATAGGCCAGTGCGCCGGGCGAGGTCGGGTCATAGTCCAGAATGGCCTGTCCAAAACTGGGGGCCTCGCTCAAACGGACGTTACGATTAATAATCGTCTGAAATGCCTCATTGGGAAAGTGGTTGCGTACCTCGCGCACGATATCGCTAGCAAGGCGTGTACGCGGGTCGAACATCGTCATGACGACACCCGCAATGTAGAGGTCCGGGTTGAGCTTGCTTTTCACGATGTTGACGGTGTTGAGCAACTGGCTTAGCCCCTCCAGTGCCAGATATTCACATTGAATAGGAATGATCAGTGCATCCGCCGCGACAAGCGCATTGACCGTGAGGAGACCAAGTGAGGGAGGGCAGTCAATAATAACATAATCACACCGGTTACGAATTGGCTCAAGTGCCTGTCGTAAGCGATACTCACGCGCCAGAGCACCCACCAGCTCCATCTCCGCACCCGCTAAATCAACTGTACAGGGGGCGACGACAAGCTCGCGCCGTGGCGATGGCACAATCACATCAAAAATAGAGACTTCTTCTTGCTCCCCTACCATCAAATCATACATAGTATATTCTTTTTTGTTCTTAGCGGCCCCGATGCCACTAGAGGTATTGGCTTGTGGGTCCATATCAACAAGCAGTACCCTGCGTCCCGCCGACGCGAGGTACGTAGCAAGGTTAATAGAGGTAGTAGTTTTTCCAACACCACCCTTTTGATTGGCGACCGCATAAACTTTTGACACAGGCTGCTACCGTACCTTTCAACTCACGAGGGCAATTCATGGGGTGTAATGAATTAAACCCCTACAGACGTTGTACAGCCATTGTAACAAAAGTCTAGGCTATAAGCAACTAGATACATTTAGTTATGCTAAGTAAATTTTAATCTATACGTCTTGTTTATGTTCCATTTCTAATATTACAATGCTAGTGCATAACAAATTCGTTGTGCAACTAGTTCTTATAGAGAAAAGGGAAGAACGAACATGCGTAAGGGGTTTTTCGCGTACTCTCGTGTTCTCCTGGCAAGTATTGCGAGTATTTCTATTTTGCTTGTACTTGTAGGCGCTGGAACACCAAAGACAGGGGTATTTGCATCGGAAAGTGTAGCAGCTCGTGCTAACTTGCAGCATTCACCAACAGGTACTGCCAAACTTCATGTAGAGGGTCGCGAGTTGACCGTCTCAATTTCATTAATAGGTTTGGCCCCAAACAGCACCCATCCCGCGCACATCCACGCAGGCAATAGTTGTGCCAGCAACGGTGCTATTCTCTACCCACTGAAAAATGTTGTTGCAAACGAGAAGGGGCAAGCGTCCGTTACCACCATTATTCACCTTTCCAAATACGGCATTCCTGCAACAGGGTGGTATATCAACGTACATAATGGCCCTACTATGGCCACACCGCAACAAGGCTATGCGATCTCCTGTGGCGTTATCTACAATCCAGACTACGCGTCTGACGTGTTGACCGCGCTTGGTTCTACGCCAGACCCGAATCAGCATGCCACTGGCTTCACACGCCTGACCTTGAAAGATGGAAATTTGACGGTACGTGTCACTGTAACGGGTCTCGCTCCTTATAGCAAGCACGCAGCACATGTGCATGCTGGCGATTGCTTCTACACGAAGCAAGTCCTGTACGACCTAACTCCACTTGTTGCCAATGGACGCGGTATAGCAGAAAAGACCGTGACCTTCACAGGCGTCAACAGCATTCCAGCATACGGATGGGATGTGAATGTACACTACTCGACCAACCTCGCTACGCAAACGGGATATGATCCAATTCTTTGCGGCAACGTCGCGCGCGACTAGTAATCACAGGTAGCAAGGACCAGGACGTCCGCAAGGGGAATACCCCTCCCATAACGACGGATGCGTATGGGAGGGGTATTCCCCTTGCTTTCACCAGGAGGTTTTTCAAAAGAGGACGATGTATGAGAAGCAATGCCTGTAGGGACCGCATTCATCACGTCCGTGGTGGCATCCTGATTGCGAGAAGGACGTGATAAATGCGGTCCCTACAGGCATTTGATGTCTCTCTCAAAAACCTACTGGTAAAAGCATTCCCCTTGCGGGTGCCCTGGTCTCACCATAGACCGTTTCTGGGGCCTACGTTAACGCTTATGGGGCATTTCCCTTGCGGACGCCCTGGTCGCTACGTCGCTATTTCTTTGCCGCGACAAACGCGACGCCCGCGACGTGAGGACCACTATAGGTGCCGATGACGGCCCCGAAGTTGTAGCGTGGTATATCGCCTGTATACACAGACTTTAGAGCATCGCTAAGTTGTTGTCCAACTTCTGCGTCCGATTCCACAATCATGGCACCTTCGAGCGGTCCGGCATCCGCCACAAGTTGCGCGATTCGTGCGTATGCTTTTGAGCGCGTACGAGGTCGCTCTATCGGCACCACAAGCCCATCCTTGAATGAAAGAATAGGCTTGATGCTGAGTATACTGCCTACCAGTGCCGATGCTCCACCGATGCGCCCACCTTTGCTCAGATATTCTAACGTGTCCAACGCGAATAAAATGCGTGTTCGTGCAAGACGGTCTAGAGCATGTGCTTTGACCGTTTCCAGTGGCAAGCCTTGCTTTGCCTCATCTGCCGCCTGCATAGCGGTATACGCGATGCCTACGCTGACACTCTCAGAGTCAATAATCTCAATTGGCACATGCTTATATTCTTCCGGCAACGAATCTCGTGCGGTACAGGCAGATTGATAAGTGCCGCTCAATTTCGAGGAGATCGTGATTGCAAGAATTCCATCAGTCCCCTCTTGCATGAGACGAATAAACGCCTCCTGAAATGCGCCGGGTGCGGGTTGTGAGGTACGCGGCAGAACTTTGCTCGTTGCCAGCCTGTTGAAAAAGGTTGCCGTGTCCATGTCTATGCCGTCGCGATACGCCTCCTCGCCGAAAAACACCGTGAGCGGCACCAACGTGATGCCAAGCGATTCCGCCAAGGTGGGCGCAATGTCTGCCGTGCTGTCTGTAAGAATGCGAACAGCCATGTTCTTGAATCTCCTCTATATATAACGTTCCAGATAGGGACCGTATTCATCACGTCCGTCTCTGACCTCTCACATCGACAAACGGACACGCTGAAGCTGTTTCACCAAATATATCAACATACCTCGCCTGTAGGGACCGCATTAATAAAATCCCTAACAGACCAATCAAAAATACAA
>CAXTUE010000376.1:0-3368 GCA_964247355.1 uncultured Ktedonobacteraceae bacterium
CACCACATCCTTCTTCGCATTTGCAAGGGCCACTATGGACGTGATGAATGCAGTCCCTACGTCCGTTCGTCCATTATCCAGCAGAGAGATTTCTCTCTTCACATGCATAATAATAGCGTCCGAAGATTGAAGCTCTATTAGAGAAAGATGTGAACTTTCTCATGAAGATGAGACAATTCTTTCGCGTAGACCTGGATACAGCGTGAAGACAAGATCGATAGTGGTAATGAGCACGAGCACAAGCACAATAAACGCTATGTAGGTAAGACTGACGACTTGCGTTCCAAGCAGATATGGTGCGTAGCTAAGCAGTGAACAGAGTTGGACACCGACAGCGATATAGAAAGTACGCGGAGAGTAAAAGGCGACAATGATAGAGAGAACATCGGCAAGGTAAAAGTAGCGTTCGTGCAGCAACAACACAAGCAGTACTGGAAAAAAGAAAATCGCTTGCAGCTTAAACGAAAGTGCGAGCGCAAAGAATGTACATGCCCACGCAGGCCGCTCTTTCAGCAAAAAGTACAAACTCCCTAGACAAAACGCTGCATAAATCGCATCACACTGACCCCACGCGGCACTATTGATGAAGATCGTGGGTGCGAATAGGACGACCAATGCGCCTATTGCTGCTATATAACTCTTATAGCGCAAAATGATTGGTCTCAGCACACTATGCCAGCAGCATGGGAAACCTATTGGAAGAGGATGAGAAAACTCTCATAAACACGCCTCTCATGCGGTCTCTGTGTGGTTTCCCCTAGCAACTTATTTCATGAGAGCTTTCTCATTTTTCTCCAATATACGTCTCATGACTCCTTGTTAGGCTATGCAATGTGACACGCAGTCACACACATTCTTGACCTTGAGAGGATAGCCACATTTATGATAGACATTGCAGAACTCCGCACCACACAATTGGAGAATACACTACATCCCGTTCAACAATCATGCGACACGTCAGAGATGCGGAACTATAAGCGCGTTCCTGATGCAAACAAGTTCTCCTGGCTAAAACAACTGGTACAGTTTGGTCTGGTTGGCGGTCTCAATACTCTGCTCGACATACTGCTTTTGAATACACTATTGTTGCTCTTCCCTACTACTAGCACAACGACGTTGCTGGCATATAACGCACTGGCATTCAGCTTGGGAGCAGTGAATAGCTTTTTCTTGAATAAGTACTGGACCTTTAAACACAAGCAAGGCATAACGCTCAAAGAGGTGTCGCGTTTCTCGCTCACAACGCTGTGTGGCATCGCGTGGAGCACACTCGTACTCTGGATTGCAAGCACTGCCTTACATCCGCATCTGATAAACGCGACACTCTGGGCCAATAGCGCAAAGATGGTTTCCGTTGCCAGTAGTGCCGTACTCTCTTACGCAGGTATGCGGCTCTGGGTTTTTATTCGTCCGTCAAATACGTAATTTTCAACATCTACATCTTCTAAGAAGGGATAACCGTACACAATGATTGATGCATATCCTACAGTACCTTACGCTCGCCCAACGGTAGCCGTGAACGAGCAAAGCGGCTGGCAACGCCTTCTGCAGCCCGTCGGTCTGAGCGTCATCCTGCTCATCTCGATCTTCATGAACTTCTACCAACTGGGACAAAACGGCTATGGCAACACCTACTATGCCGCCGCCATCAGAAGCATGCTCGATAGCTGGCATACCTTCTTTTATGTCTCGTTGGACCCGGTTGGCTTTGTGACGGTTGACAAGCCGCCACTGGGCTTCTGGCTACAGGTTGCCAGTGCGAAGATTTTTGGCTTCACACCGTTTAGCGTGTTCTTTCCGCAGGCACTGGCGGGCGTTCTCTCGGTTCTCTTGCTCTATCATCTGGTACGTCGCCATTTTGGAGTTGTCGCAGGTCTCTTAGCCGCACTTGCGCTGGCGGTCAGTCCAATTAGTGTAGTGACGAACCGCAACAACACAATTGATAGCACACTAGTCTTGACCATGCTGCTCGGCGCGTGGACCGTGATGAAGGCGGCGGAGACGGGTAAATGGCGTTGGCTGATGCTCACGGCTGTACTTGTGGGACTCGGCTTCAATATCAAAATGCTGGAAGCGTATCTTGTCGTGCCAGCTTATGGTTTACTCTATCTGTTGGCGGCACCACGAAGTCTCAAAATGCGTATCGCACAACTCTTCGTCGCCGCTCTCGTCATGCTCGCCATCTCGCTCTCGTGGGCGATTGCTGTAGACCTGACACCAGCATCACAGCGTCCATATGTTGGTTCCAGCCAGGACAACTCAGAAATTAGTCTCGCACTCGGCTACAATGGCGTCCAACGACTTCTCGGCTCTTTCTTCGGCAGCAGAAGCGGAGGCAATACCACCGGACAACCGACGCAGGGAAGCACACAAGGCACTACTAATGGTCAACCTCCACAGGGAGCACCATCTGGCAATGGTCAACCTCCTCAAGGAACGCAAGGGACTACTGGTGGACAGCCACAAGGAGCACCAGGAGGAAATGGTGGTGGCATGTTCAATACAGGTACAGCAGGTCCCTTGCGCCTCTTCAACGAGCCGCTCGGTGGACAGATCGTCTGGCTTTTACCGCTCGCGTTACTAGGGATGCTTGCACTGGCATGGCAGAGTCGCCCACACTTCCGTAACTTCCGCGAAGACCGGCACCAGCAGTCGCTTGTCCTGTGGGGTGTCTGGCTACTAACTATGGCAATCTTCTTTAGCGCGGCTGGTTTCTTCCACCAGTACTACCTGTCCACACTCGCACCGGCCATCTGTGCTCTATTCGGCATCGGCGTGGTCGTGATGTGGCGTGATTATCGGCACGCAGGTTGGCGCGGCTGGCTGTTGCCCATTGCGCTACTACTCACCGCGCTTGAGCAGATACACATCATCACGAGCAATACGGCATGGGGTACATGGCTCATTCCGGTTATCGCAATCGCTTGTGTGGGTGCGGCACTGGTATTGTTCGTCGCTCGTTTGCTGCCACGTCTCAAGTTCTTGAACACACGCGTCCTTATACCTGCGTTGGGTATCGGCCTGCTTGCCCTGATGCTTACACCCGCTATATGGTCAGCCGTTCCCGCCGTACAAAATATCGCGGACGACCTTCCAATCGCAGGTCCAAGTCAACAATTTGGCGGTGGTGCTCCTAATGGTGGTGGAACGCTTACAAGTGAACAGGAAGCTGCACTACGCGAACGTTTTGGTAATAGTGATCCTGGTGCTAACGGTAGTGGTGGAGGTCCTGGTGGTATGAGTGTTGATAGTGCCATGATTCGCTATCTCGAAGCCAATCAGGGGAGCGCGAAGTACCTTGTTGCCGTCACTAGTTCGCAACAAGCTGACTCTATCATTCTATCCACCAACAAAGGTGTGATGGCACA
>CAXTUE010000376.1:3378-5194 GCA_964247355.1 uncultured Ktedonobacteraceae bacterium
TTCAGGTAGTGATCCGATTCTCACAACCAGTTCACTCGCGAAACTGGTTGCCAACGGTACTGTACGCTACTTCCTGCTCGAAGGTTCAGGAGGCTTTGGCGGCGGGCCGGGAGGTGGTCAGAGTACGCTGACAAACTGGGTAACACAGCACTGTGCAGTTGTGCCAGCGAGCACTACGGGTTCGAGTAGCTCAATGCAGTTGTATAGTTGTGCTGCAACAAAATAAATACCTCTGAGCGATTTCACTAGCATGTATGAGTCATCCCGAACTTTGGAGGAACCTTTCTAGTGCCGAAATGGTGCAAGCACCTGAAGGGTAAGTGGATTGGGAGGCAGCACACAGCCAAGAAGTGGACGCGAGTCGTTCCACAAGCGACTCAGTGCCCAGCGCAATCGGTAGAGCGGAACGAGAGCTCCTCGACACCGCTCTCCGGTTCGATGACACTTCAGGCGCAAGAGAGCTTGTACTTGGTCGGTATACACGTCTTGGAGCAAATACAGCAAAAAGGCATACACCAAGAGCACAATGCTCAACAGTTTGAGCCGATTCTCAAAGGACCACAGGCGCGGACTTTCCATCGCCAATTCGCATTTGCCGTAGCGAAAACTGGTTTCGATTTGCCAGCGTCGTTTGTAGATGAAGAAGATTTCCCATGCCTGCGCCTCGGTTCTCACAGGTTCATTGGTAATCAAGTAGCCTACGTGCCCATTAATGCGAGCTTTGACCACATACAACTGCCCACTATATTTGGGATGGCGCACAGGTGCCCACCACAAATCGCACGTCACTTTGAGACCCGTGCTGGTGTCTCGGACGAGCTTGTGCGCCAGATATCTCTTGCCCCGTCCAATTTCCCACAATTTCTTCTCCCGCCCTGCCTCATCGTAAAAGATATGCTTTTTGATCCAGCGAATGACAAAGCGAGTCCGAAAGCGTTCTAACACCTCAAGCCAAGGACCCGAAGCATAGCCACGATCAAAGACGTAGGTCAAGAGCAGCCCCCACTTGCGCACACAAATGCGCAACACGCTTTCTTCTTGTTCGCGTAATTTTTCGGCGTAGTCGCCTTTGGTGGTCCACCACCTCATGACCGCGAGTTGGGGAACACCTTCTATGCCCGTGATGAGCGTTCCGGTCCACTGCATTCCCATCACTCGAATCGGTCGAGCGACTGGCATGTTAAAGAGCAATCCTTTTCGGGAGCGATTGGTGCGTTTGGCTTTACTGGAAAGGACCGGAGCAATGCCTTCCAACGTCGTACTTTCTGGCTTTTCCAGCACACTTCCGTCCCACAAACACAGAATGCGCTTGCCATGCGCTTTCAGGGCCTCGACTTCTTTATTGGCTTCGCTCAGTAAATACTCCTCAATATGCAAGGCTCGCCATTTCAGCGAGCGAAGCAGGTTACTCAAGCGTTTGGTTCCAGCAGGAGCACACCCTGAGAGGCCGGAGTAGCCATCCATATACGAGCCGAGTTCACTTAGTAGAAGCCCGTGTTTGCTATTGCGAAAGCGGATGATGGCGACGCAACACTGCACCAGCGTTCTCACTAGCCGTTTGTCTAATAAGCGATCAAGGATGAGGAGCAGAGGAGAGAGAAAGCTTTCAAGCAGAGACGCGAGTTCTTGAGAAAGGGTCTCGCACTCTTGTTCGTCTTGGAAAAGTATGTCATACTTGGACCGCATCATGGAAAGGACCTCCTGGGAAAACTGTCGTGTTCATTTGCAACAGTCTACCTCAAGAGGTCTTCCTTGCCTAGTCCCTTTTCTCTTCGAGCGGCTTTACGGGTCGCTCAAAAATTCGGGATGACTCATA
>CAXTUE010000377.1:0-5192 GCA_964247355.1 uncultured Ktedonobacteraceae bacterium
AAAAAAAAACAATTAAAAACAATAACAAACAAACGGATTGCCTGTCTCAAAAAATTTTGTTTTGCCACACGGCAATGCAGTTTCTTTATAGCTACAATATGTTTTAAAGCCCAATTGTGACAGTTTTGGTCTCGAGGTAGTTGTTCAGTGCATCGTGACCCATCTCTCGGCCCCAGCCACTTTGCTTGAAGCCACCAAATGGCGTGGCTGCATCGAAGACGCTATAACAATTTACCCACACAGTTCCAGCACGTAGCAATTTAGCAAGTCTGTGTGCCTTGCTGATGTCGTGCGTCCAGACACCGGCAGCGAGACCGTATATAGTATCGTTAGCAATTGCGGCAATTTCTTCGAGATCGTCAAATGGTTGCGCAACCACGACCGGTCCAAAAATCTCTTCCTGGACTATCTTCATCTGCTGATTTGCGTTCACAATCACCGTAGGCTCAACGAAGTAGCCGCGATCACCATAACGCTGTCCACCTGCAACCGTTTTCGCTCCTTGGCTCACACCAGACTGTAGATAGCCTGTGACACGGGCCAATTGCTCATCAGAGACAAGCGGTCCCATCTGCGTCGAAGGATCGAAGCCAGGACCAACTTTGATATTTTTCGCTTGCTCTACCACACCTTCGACAACCTGATCGAAAATGCCCTTTTGCACATAAAGGCGTGAACCCGCGCTACATACTTCACCTTGATTGAAGAAGATGGCATTTGCGGCTCCCGCGACAGCGGTTGATACATCCATATCGCTCAGGATGATGTTAGGTGACTTGCCGCCGAGTTCGAGTGTGACTTTCTTGAGGTTGCCAGCCGCAGCTTTGACAATCATCTTGCCCACCTCGGTTGAGCCAGTAAACGCCACCTTGTCAACATCATCATGATTCGAGAGTGCTGCACCTGCTGTCTCACCATAGCCAGGAACAATGTTGACGACACCCGCCGGAAAACCAGCTTCCTGGATCAACTCTCCAAGTCGCAGTGCTGAAAGTGGTGTCTGCTCCGCCGGTTTCAGCACAACGGTACAGCCGCAGGCAAGTGCCGCGCCTAGCTTCCAGGCGGCCATGAGCAAGGGGAAGTTCCAGGGAATGATCTGACCGACAACGCCTACAGGCTCGCGCAATGTATAGGAAAAGTACTGGCCAGGTATCGGAATAGTGTTGCCCTCGATCTTCGTGGCCCAGCCAGACATATAACGGAAATGATCGATGGTTAGTGGTACGTCGGCGGCACGTGCAACCGTAAGCGGTTTACCATTGTCGAGCGACTCAAGTTGCGCGAATTCGTCCGCATGCTTCTCAATCAGGTCCGCTAGGCGATACATAATCTGACTGCGCTCGGTTGGTGCCATTTTGCGCCAAGGACCAGTCTCGAAGGCTTTGCGCGCCGCGCGTACTGCATGATCAATGTCTTCTTTATCGCCTTCGGCCACCTGCGCCATCACCTCGCCCGTCGCGGGATTGTAGACAGGGAATGTTTTGCCGGAGGCGGCATCAACCCATTGCCCATCAATGAGCATCCTGCGAGGGGCTGCGATAAACTGGTTGACTTCAGGGGAAATTTGGACAGCAGCATCAGAAATAGCCATGTGTGTTCCTCTCTTTGTGACTTCTGCAATGCAAACTTAGAAGCTTACATTGCTTAACATGCGGACGCACTCTTTCCCTGCTCACCGATGAACAGGAGTACTTAGCTAATACAGGTGTTTAGCAAAGAAACACCGCCACAGGAACCAATACTTAGTGAACGGTATTCATAGATAACCCAAACATGGGTATGACGTGCATCTCTATTCCAACGGTGAGGTGCAAATACTTCTGAATAGAGATAATACTCTATGAATGATTAATCATAGATTGAGTATAATCAGAAAAATAAAGTAAGTCAAGGGCCGTTGAAATATTAAGTTACAACTTGACATCTCTTTCTTCTTATATCTATACTCATTTTATAGATATTCATATCGCGAGTAAAAGAGAAGATCATGCCATATCATGCCGGGGAAATTGCTGTACAGGATTACATAGGAGTGCGAACGGAAGCCTCTCGTATTGGAAACATTCTTACGCCGGAAATTTCTGCTCCCGCTCACAATTTTCTAAGTGTACAAAACATGCTTGTTGTCTCAACAGTCGACACACAGGGGAACATGTGGGCATCGTTATTGACCGGAGAGTCTGGCTTCATCCACATTGTCGATGAAACTACCTTAGAAATTTTCGCCTCACTCCGCGCCGACGATCCACTGAACGAGAGTTTGTGTGCTGGTGCGCTCGTTGGCATGATTTCCATTGATCCAGCGAATGTGAAGCGTATACGGGTGAATGGACGTATCTTGGAACGAACGGAGAACCGGTTGCTTGTGCAAACCGAACAAGTCTATTTCAACTGTCCTAAGTACATCCAACGCCGCGAACTTAGTACCCTTCCCTCCATAGAAGTACAGGCTTCTACGAGCGTTTCTGCTGGAAAGCTTTACACACATCAGCAGCAATGGATTAAAAATGCTGATATCTTTTTTATCGCAACTATCAACCCTGAGAGTGGTGCTGATGCCTCGCACCGTGGCGGCTTACCGGGTTTCGTACATATCGTCGGCGAGAACTTGTTGTTGTTTCCTGACTATAAAGGTAACATGATGTTTCAGACGCTTGGCAATCTTGCCGTTGACCCGCGTGCTGGCCTGCTCTTTATTGACTTCGAGCAAGGGCAGACGTTGCAACTTACAGGTAAAGCGAGCATTATCTGGGACGAGAAACTTATCGCAACAGTGCCTGGGGCGCAGCGTTTAGTGCTGTTTCAAATAGCCAGCACTATTGAAAGTAGCAACACAATTCGCGGCAGATTTCTTGAGTATTCGCTCTACAATCCAACTTAATATGTTTGTGGGCTACAATGAAATTTCACTGTAGCCCATAAGGTTTATACAACCTGCAAGACGATACGACCGTTCCCATGGCCATTCTGACTAAGTTTATGAGCCTGCACCGCATCACTTAGCGGAAACGTTACGCCGACCACAGTCTTCACTTTGCCCTCGTCAATAAGCTGTGCAAATTGACTTAATAGCTCGCCGGACACTTGAGCAGAAAAGCGACCAGTGCGTACACCTAGCTCTTTAGCCTTCGCTTCATCGGGCTGACCCGCGATTGTAATCAACGCGCCTCCACGTTTTAGTGTAGGCCATGCACTGGTAAGTGCCGAGCCACCCACGGTGTCGAATACAAGGTCTACATCGTGTATCTCATCTGCAACGTCAGTTTTTGTGTAGTCTACTACGGTTTCCGCACCTAATGAGCGCACAAAGTCTACGTTACGAGTTGAGGTCGTGCTGATTACATGCGCCCCCTTCCAACGGGCGAACTGAACTGCCAGGAGACCAACACCGCCTGAGCCGCCAAGCACCAATACTCGTTGACCGGCTTGCAAGTTCCCATGATCAAAGAGTCCTTGCCACGCGGTTGTCGCCCCTACAGGAAGAGTTGCCGCTTCATCAAAACTTAGTGATTTTGGTTTGAGTGCAAGCGCGTTCGCAGGGGCTATTCCGTACTGTGTATAGGAGCCTTTGGAACTTCTGCCAAAGACTTCCTGACCCACCTGAAACGAGGTCACGTCGGGACCAACTTTTTCTACAACTCCCGCGAGGTCAGCACCTGGCACGTAAGGAAACGTTTGTGGCACAAAGTCCTTTAATGCGCCAGAGCGTATCTTCCAATCAACGGGGTTGACTCCTGCTGCATGTACACGTACAAGCACCTCGCCTGCCTGTGGCTCTGGTTGTGCAATCTGCTCCAGTTTGAGTTGATCTGCATCTCCATAAGCATGAACTTGTATTGCGGAAATAGTGGTTGTTGCCATTATGAAAAGTCTCTTTCTGTTTTCTGTATTGGAGTAGAGCGTAAAGGTGTCGTCTTGGTACTAACAACATAAATGTCTCATCCTCTATTCCTTTTTAGGTAATGCTAAAAGCTTCCACGACTCTTTTCAGTGCGTCAACCAGTATTTTTCATAGCCGTTAGTTATTAGTCTCTAAAAAGGTTGACATTTCCCCCCTTCTTCTCTATAGTTCAAGAAAGATATTTTTTCGTATAGTTGTATAAATATGACTAAAAGCCAGTGAAGAGCAGCCTCTGGTAGAAGGCTAAACTAAGGGGAGTGACGTATGTCTAGTAATTTTCCACCTGTGATACCACCAAGTTCGCCAGGAGTTCCTTCGATGTCTACGATGCCTCCTGCTCCATCAACATATACGTCACCATATCTGCCTGCTGGCGCACCGCCGTGGCCTACAACAGTGCTGCAGAGACCTGTATCTCCCGCTTCAAATGGTCTTGCACCCTCAAATGGCAAAATCGCTGAGAGGAAGTCGGGGACGGTACGTAACACATTTACTACGCTGGGCGTGATTGTGCTGACATTGTTGCTGGGTGTAGGGTTGACATATGGTGTGCTCTATCTGAATGGGCAAGCAGCAGGTGCGGCTCGTGCTCCACATGTTGTAACGATTGCCAAAGCGACGGCACAACCAACGACTGGCGCAAGTAACTCTACGCCAACGTCCGGTGCTAGCTCCTTGCCGACGCCAACCTCCTTTGCTACTATGCGTAGCGATCACCAAAAGTCAATCGGTGTGCTTGTGAAGTATCCCAGTGATTGGATAGAAGAGCCGTCTTCGGCTCCAACCTCAAGCGGCATCGTGGTCGCGGTCTTTCACCCGCAACAAGCTCTCGGTATCGCTGTTTATGTCGGAAAATTCCCCGTTTCAGCAAGTGGCGTTTCGACTACCAATGCCTTGAATCAGGGACTGATTAGCACAATCTATGGTGGTAGCAGCGGCTCCGGTAACACAAACCTGCAAGCGGTACAAACCTCAACTCCTCACCGCACCATTGCTGGCGAACAATGGGACGAACAGGACGCCACCTTTTCTGATACGAACGGCGTGTTGATGCATGTCGCAAGTATCACCGTCAAGCATAGTACCTTCTTTTACAGCTTTATATATCAGGCACCGGACATCTATTACAACGACGTGTCACAGAAATACGTCCCACCTATGCTCGATTCTTTTAAGTTCCTCTAGCGAGGAATATCCGATACATCGGAAGTAGACACAGTAAACCAGATCCCTACGAACCTCCGGTTCGTAGGGATCAGGTTTACTGTGTCCGAGGGCAAATCATCGCCTA
>CAXTUE010000378.1:0-1241 GCA_964247355.1 uncultured Ktedonobacteraceae bacterium
GCTACTAACGTCATATAAAGAGTTACTCCCTCTTTACGGCTTAATGCTTTAATCTCATGAGTCAATCTTTTGGAGAGCGAGAAGGGATGCATTGACCCCCGGTAGGTTGGAATTGCTGGACGAGGATGATCAGTAGGTAGATCAAGATTTGCTGGAATATTTTCCAACTGCTGCTTCCAATATGATAAGTCTTCCGCGAATTTATCTCCTTGCAACCATTTGCGTTGCCATACTGCAAAATCCGCATATTGAATAGGTAGTTCGGGTAAAGGTGAAGGGTGTCCAGCTAAGAATGCTTCATAGAGCGAGCGTAGTTCTGGCAGAAAGATTTGATAAAGAGAGAAACCATCAAAAATAATGTGATGTAGTGTTAAAAATAAGCGGTGATCCACATCGCTTAATCGAGCCAACATTGGACGTAGCAATGGACCATTTGCTAGATCAAATGGCTGTTGAGCATCCACTGCTACTAGACGCAACACCTCATTTTCTTTCTCTGTTTCTGGCAACCCTGTCACATCTATGAGTGGAAGTGAGAGCGTTGTATGTGGATGAACCACCTGCGTAGGTTGCCCATCTATCATAGGAAAGCTAGTGCGCCATGCATCGTGACGCTCAAGAAGTGCGTTAAAACTCTTCTCAAGTACTGCTATGTTTAGTGGACCAGGTAAGTGAATAGTTACACATTCGGTGTAGACAGGCGTATTGGGCATAAGTTGAGCAAGAAGCCATAACTGCTGTTGTCCATAAGATAGTGGTGCATTACCGCTTTGAGGGCGGCGTGGAATAACTTGAGTATCTTTAGCCGCTTCTGAGATACCTCCCCGCAAATATTTTGCGAGCAATGCCCGTTTCGCTTCTGATAATTCAGTAATTGTTTGTGCCATAACAAAAATCCATTTCTAACCAAAAAGAAAACACAGTATTAAGGTGTGCTCATTATCTTTACTTCCTGCATGAGCACACCGGGATATTCGACACTCACGGATAAGCGGCTAAAACGTAACTGGCAATGCGAGCAGGCCACGTAGCCCTAGATTTTCGCGCCAGGTCACTTGCTCTGTGCTCAATCTCAGATTCGGCATACGTCGCAGTAGCGTCTCGAAGGCGATCTGCCCTTCGATGCGTGCAAGAGGTGCGCCAAAGCAGAAGTGACTTGCCCAGGCGAACGCGAGATGTCGATTATCCGGTCGGCATATATCGAGGCGATCAGGATCGGGGAAGCGCTCAGGGTCTCGGTT
>CAXTUE010000378.1:1341-5178 GCA_964247355.1 uncultured Ktedonobacteraceae bacterium
CCAACCATTGTTACAATCGTATTGGCAATCACTTCCTCTTCTGTCAGCCGGTCTCCGTCGATCTCTGCCGTCATGAGTGCATTGATAAGATCGTCGCGTGGATGTTCTCTATGGTCTTCAATGGCCGCTTTGAAGTAGGTAGTCATCTCTTGTAGGCTGCGTATCACCTGTGGAGCACGTTCAGGATTGTGCTGAAAGTTGCCCAACACCTGTGCAAAATCAGCAGACCATTCAGTAAGTTTTCTCCAGTCTGAGGTCGGCACACCGAGCATCTCAGCGGTCACGATGGCTGGAAGTGGATACGCAAGGTCTGCGATGATATCCATCTCTCCCTTGTCCTGCACGGTATCGAGCAAGCTATTTGTGATGTCCTGGATATGAGAACGCAACACCTCGACCCGACGTGGTGTGAAAGCTTTTGATGCAAGTCCACGCACTCGACCATGAGCAGGTGGATCGAGAAAGAGCATCTGACGAACCATAACCTGTGCGAGCGGCGTCAGCGATGAGAGGCCGAGTGCAGTTAATTGCTCGGGTGTAGGTGTGCGCTGTGCGGAGAAGCGTTGGAATACTGTGATTACATCCGCATACCGTGTCACTACCCATGCGTGCAAAAAGGGGTCCCAGTGTACAGGGTCCTCCGTGCGAAGCTGTGCATATAAAGGATAAGGATTGGCCAGTACCTCTTGATCGAGCAAATGATGGAGGCTCAGAATCGGCTTTTGTTTGCTCTTGCTGGACGAGAGTCCTTTGCGCAATGTCATCGTGGTTCCTTCCTGCTATCAGGCATGATTCTGTGTGTCTTACGCTAACAGTTGCTGTACCTCGTCATCGCTCATCGCTTCCACTTTAGCGATAATGAGAGCTTCGATCTCAGTAGCAAGTTCTCGTATGGTTGGAGCATTAAACAGGTTGCGTAGCGTAAGCTCAACGCTAAATGCTTGAGCTACCTGCATAATGACCTGTGTGCCCAATAAGGAGTGGCCACCAAGCATAAAGAAGTTGTCATCAATACTGATCTGGTCAGGCCCAGCAGGTGCATCATGATTTCTGCCAGTTTTTCCTCAATCGGTGTGGTCGGCAGAGCTACAATCTCGTCGTACAAGGTGTTGGTTTCGTCAGGAGGAGGTAGCATGTCGCGAGCTACCTTTCCATTTGGAGTTTGAGGTAACGACTCAAGCACAACAAATGTTCCTGGAATCATGTAGTCAGGGAGCTGTGTCGCAAGCGTTTCGCGTAGCTCTGTGACACCAACATATGTATCAGGGACAAAAACGACGTATGCGACAAGGCGTTTTTCTCCGTTCGTATCCTCATGTGCGACTACTACGCTGCTAGAGATAGACGGATGTCGATTGATGGCCGAGACAATTTCGTTTGTTTCGATGCGATAGCCACGAATTTTTACTTGATGATCGATGCGTCCAACAAATGCGAGCTGACCATCGGCTAGATAGCGTACAAGATCACCAGTCTTATAGAGTCGTGCCCCTGATTTGTCATTGAAAGGGTCGGGAATAAATTTTTCAGCTGTCAGCTCTGGTCTGTTAAGATTGCCCTTTGCTACTCCTGCGCCTCCAATATAAAGTTCCCCAACTTCCCCGATGGAAACTTGTTGTAGTTGTTCATCCAGGATGTACACCTGAGTGTTTGCAATAGGGCACCCTATCGAGGGAGGGCCGTCAATGTGTTCGGTTGGCAGTATGCAACCCGATGTAGCGACAACTGTTGCTTCGGTTGGACCATAGTTATTAATAAGCGAGAAAGGGAGTGTGGCTGAAGGATAGTGGTGAAGCGCATCGGCACCAGTAAGCAAGAAACGTAGCGCGGTTGTTTGTGGCCACTCAAGCTCCATAACGCTTTCGGCAAGGATAGTTGGTAAGAACGAGATAGTTATGTTGTTTTGCAGTAACCAGTCGCGTAGCCGTGTAGGTGAGACACGCGTATCTTCATTAGGAAGGTAGATGCTAGCACCGAGAATAAGGTAAGGCCATATCTCCCAACCTGTAGCATCGAATGCTGGACTAGTAAGTTGAGTTGCGCGATCTGCCGAAGAGATTTGGAAGGCATCGCGGTGCCAGAAGAGCAAATTGAGTAGATTGCCATGCGTTATTTGTACACCTTTGGGGCGACCAGTCGAACCTGATGTATAGATAACATACACGAGGTCCTCTGCCGTAGGAGAAGATGTTGGCTCACTCACGCTTTGTTGCTCAAAGACTTCTGTAGTATCGACATAGACCACTTTTGCTGTGTGAGCAGGAAGTCGAGTTGCAATATGTGTTTGTGTAAGAAGTACTGGAACCTGAGCATCCTCTAGCATAAAGGCGAGGCGTTCAGACGGGTAGGTAGGGTCGAGAGGAACATACGCTCCCCCTGCTTTCAGGATACCTAGCATGCCTATCACCATATCTACGGAGCGTTCTACACATAAGCCTACCAGGACATTTGGTCCAACTCCAAGAGCCTGTAAATAATGAGCAAGTTGATTCGCACGCTGATTAAGCTCACTATAACTCAGTAATTGCTGTTCTGCGACAATAGCCAGTGCATGCGGTGTCATCACGCTTTGCCTTGCAATTAATTGTGGAATATATGCGTCCGTTGGATACATCTGCTGCGTTTTGTTCCATTGTTCTATCAGTTCCTGCTGCTCTGTAAGAGGCACCATTTGAATGGAGGAATTGTTTTTAGATAGTGCATTGGACGTTGTTGCATGAAGAAAAGATGTTGTTGGACTGGTGCTATGCATGACTCTTACCCCTTATTTTAAGTACTTTCTTTAGATATATTTGTGCTAACGTGTTGATTCCTACGAAAGATAAAAATTAGTAGTGGTTACTCATACAGTGAGAGTACTCCATCTACAATTGTTAAAAGCTCCTCCTCATGCAAGGCGGGATGCACAGGTAGAGATAGTACTTGTTTCGCTACAGTCTCTGTAATGGGAAGCGACATTGGAGAAGTGCGTTTTCTCCTTTTTCCAGCGGCGTTGCTCGGAGGGTTGCTAATGCGAAAGAGTAAAGGCGAACGTAGGTAATATGGCTGTCTGTAAACCGGCAAGGAATACTGTGTCGCGGTTTCAATGCCTCGTACCGCTAGATGACGCTCCAGTACGTCTCTGTTGCTGGAAACACAGATAGTGTAGCGCTGGTATACATGACGATATCCAGGTCGTACCACCGGTATCTTTACCACATCTTTGAGGTGCTCGGTCAGGAATGCAGCATTTGCAATGCGTCGCTTGGTAAAAAATTCTAGCTTGGCAAGTTGAGTGATACCAAGAGCACCTTGTAAGTTGGTCATACGTACGTCATATCCTATAGATGTATGGTAGTATGGCACTTGCTGTCCATTATTGCGCAGAAGCCGTATGCGTTCAGCCATATCAGAATCGTTTGTTGTTACCATACCTCCTTCACCTATATTTATGTTCATCGTTTCATGAAACGAGAAGCAACCAATGCCATAACTACCAACACGCTTTCCATTTATCTCAGCCGCATGCGCTTGACTTGCATCCTCGATAATCAGGAGCGAATGTATATGTGCAAAATGCTCTAACTGTTCCATATCACAGGGATGCCCATACAGGTGAACTGCTAGGATTGCTTTTGTACGGTGTGTCAGTGCCATTTCTACAGATGTTGCATTCAGTGTGAAGGTATCCGGATCAATGTCTACGAAGACAGGGATTGCTCCAACGAGCAAAATAGCGTTGGCGATACCCGCAAAACCAAAGGATGTTGTGATTACTTCGTCACCTGGACCGACATCATGGGCTAAAAGTGCAAGATGAAGGGAAGTGGTGCCAGAGGAGACAGCTATGGCTTCCAC
>CAXTUE010000379.1:0-5168 GCA_964247355.1 uncultured Ktedonobacteraceae bacterium
CCTTTCATGTGCTTGACGTATTTTTGTAGTGTATAGTCTACGGCCACGCTAGTGCTTCCTCTCGCCTGACTGTAGAACGCTGCAAGGCTGGCTGCTTGCTCGATGGTACTTTCAGGAATGGAGCGACCGGCAGCTTTGACGATGACGTGCGAACCGGGGATACCACGCACGTGTAGCCATATATCGTTGGTTGTGGCTTGATGGAATGTTATGTCTTCGTTTTGGCGACTATTCTTGCCGATAAGAATAGTGAAGCCGTCGCGACTACGCATGGTGACTGGTGTGCCGCCACCAGGACCAGATGGCTTACCCTGCTTATTGCCGCTCTTGCCCTTTTTCGCGGCTTTCTGCGCCCGCTTGTCCAGGACGATGTTTTTGCCACGAATGTAGCCCAGTGCCTGCACCTGCGCCTTGACCAGCGCGACCTCTTGCGGCGTTTCGGCAAGCATGAGATCGGCGAGTAGTTGCTCTAGCGTGGCTAACTCGGCTGCGTTTTGCTCGATCTGATCGGGTACCAGCGTCAGCGCGCGGCGTAATTTACGATATTTATTGAAGTAGCGTTTCGAGTTGCCCAGCGCATCGAAGCGTGGGTCAAGCGGAACATTGACCGTCTCATCGCCATTCGATGTATCAAAGTAGTTTTGTAGTGCTATGTTGCTCAAGCCTTGCGGCACATCATTTTGATGAGCAAGCAATAGGTCGCCATACAAACGATACTGGTTGGCCTCCTCCGAAGCTAATAATTCTTTATTTAGCAGTTCAGCTTTGCGTACACAACGGTCGCGTTGCGTCTGTAGTATCTTCCGAGTAGGAGAGCGTACGCCTTCCATCGCATCGAACCATTCGGCACGAGCATAGTAGTCATCGAGAATGACGTTGATAGATGGCGACATGCGTATGCGTACATCTGGCGTCTGTGCGTACTGCTCTAATGCATAAACTGAAAAGGCTATAAGAAGCTTTTGTACAGGAGCATTTGGATCGTCACTCGTTGTTGTACGCTCAAGCATCTGTGGCTGCCACTTTTGCGTATCATATAGTGCGGTCAGGTCCCGTGCGTTCCACGCCAGTTCTTCCCAGATAGCCTCATTACTCTGCGCGATGGGCGTATCTATGTTCTCGGTGGTGCGATACACGATCTCTTTGGCAAGCAGTGCGCTGAGGCCAAGCGTATGTTTCGACAGGAGTTGCCAGATTTTAGGCTGCTCTGTTCCCTTTGCTGAACGTTTGCGAGGCTTCTCGACGGGAGTTCTGGCTTCTTCCTGCGCAATAGCTTCATCCCCGGCTGCACTCATGGCAAGTTGAGCGGCAGTAACGGTTGTTGGTTCGAGACGTGGGAGCGAACGACCGGCAACAGTGCGTTGTTGTGGCGGTGGAGGTACGTACTGTATCCCTGCGGCGATGGTGCGATAACGGTTCACATCCGCGCCGACGCGTTTGATGCTGCCTAAAATCATGCCTTGTTCGTCACACAAAATGATGTTGCTGAGCCGACCCATAATCTCTATAATGAGCCGAAAACGAACGCGTTCGTCGCTGTCAGGATTGGCGCGATAGCTTGCAGTGATCTCAACCATACGTTCCCATCGTGGTTGATTAATCGACTCGATACGCGCCCCTTCAAGATGCTTGCGCAGGAGCATAACAAAGGGCGGCGGCTCACTGGCAACTTTTTGCGGTTTCAGGGCGGTCACATGTACACGCGCCAACTGCGGGTGAGCGGAGAGATAGAGCCAGCGATTCGCGCCCCCCTGCTCAGCTTTGCCGGGGGCATAGCATTGTATCGCAAGGGCGTGTTCGGTCGGCTGTATGATGGTGTCGATACGTGCAGTTGTGAGCAATACACGAAGTTCATCGACAACCGCCGCGATAGTGATAGCATCTACGTACATATGAAATTCCAGTCTGTGTCAGAGGGCTTAACATCCCTTTGAAGCTTGCTTTTGTTGTACAATAGTGAGAGTAGTACTTTTTATACGAAATCGTCGCGATGTGATATGCTTGTCCCTATCATATATTTTGCGGTATGGCTGTGTATACTGAAAGAAAGGGGTGTGCGTTCGCTCTCGCTGTTACGCTGTAGTATAACAAAGAGTCGCCCATTCGTACACCTATTCACAAGATGCAGGAAGAATAAGATGCATATTGAAACTGGTGCTAGCACAACCTCACGCGCCGTCTCCACTCACGCGTCAAGCCGCCTCAAGCAGGGGCTTCTTTTTGTCCTATCGGCACCGTCGGGTGCCGGCAAGGATACCGTTATTGGAAAGTTGCGAGAGCGTGGCGTAGATTTTCACGTCGTCTCGTCGGTCACGACCCGTGCTCCGCGTCCGGGCGAGAGTGAGGGCAATCCATATCATTTTGTAAGTGAAGAGACGTTTCAGCGTATGGTGCGGCGGGGCGAGTTGCTGGAATACGCGCAGGTCTATGGCAATTGGTATGGTCAGCCATTGCAGCAGGTACAGGATAATTTGCGTATAGGGCGTGATGTCTTGCTCAAGATAGATGTCAAGGGAGCAGAGACGGTTCGCAACAAGGTGCAGGGCGCGATCTTTATCTTCTTAATGCCTGGCTCGGTAGAGGAACAGGTAGAGCGCTTGACAAAGAGACAGACTGAGACCCAGGAGGAGCAGGCACGTCGCCTAGCAGAGGCGCGTACAGAGCTAGCACAACGCGAGAAGTTCGAGTTTTGTATCGTCAATCGCCAGGGAAAAATAGAGGAAGCTGTAACGCAATTGCACGCAATCATGCTGGCTGAGCACTGTCGGACTCAGCAGCGCTATTTACATGTGGAGCAAGAGTAAGGAAAGAAAGTGAGTTGGAATGCAGCAGGAGCAACGTTTCGAGCAACGCGGGACAAGCGAGCGCAATCTAGGAATGGAGCTAGTCCGAGTAACCGAGGCGGCGGCGTTGAACGCGGGACGCTGGATGGGCAAGGGCAACAAGGAGATGGTGGATCAGGCCGCCGTTGATGCCATGCGACATGCTCTCGATGGCGTCGATATAAAGGGCGTCGTAGTGATCGGCGAGGGTGAAAAGGACAAGGCGCCGATGCTCTATGTTGGTGAGCAGGTAGGCAACGGCTCGTATCCAGAGGTTGACGTGGCGGTCGATCCGGTTGACGGGACGCGCTTGCTCGCGCTTGGCATTTCTGGCGCTTTAGCAATGGTGGCGACGGCGGAACGAGGTACGATGTATTCGGCACCACAGGGCGTCTACTATATGGAAAAGATTGCTGTCGGTCATGCAATGAAGCATGTGATCGATATAAACGCACCGATTGTGGTTAACCTGGACCGTATCGCACGAGTACGTGATGCGCACATCGACGACCTGACGGTTGTCATACTAGATCGCCCACGTCACCAGGACATCATTCGTCAGGTGCGTGAGGCCGGGGCGCGTATTCGCTTGATTACCGATGGTGATGTCGCGGCAGCTATTCAGGCTGCGATGGAAGATTACACCGGTATTGACCTGTTGCTCGGCATAGGCGGCGCGCCAGAGGCAGTGCTTGCGGCGGCGGCAATCAAATGTGTTGGTGGCGAGATACAGTGCAAGATTTGGCCGCGCAGTGATGAAGAACGCGAGCAGATGAAGGCCAACGGAATTGATCTTAATCAAGTCTTTAGAACCGACGATCTGGTAAAAGGCAATGATGTGGCGTTCGCCGCGACGGGCATTACCAGTGGCGAACTGCTGAACGGCGTCCAGTACTTTGGCTGGGGTGCGCGCACCTCCTCGGTAATGATGCGCTCGCGCTCAGGTACGGTTCGTTATATCGAAGCCCGCCATAAATGGCGGCGCAATGGCGGCCCTGGTAAAGAAAGACCGTAGATGTTAGAGACAAAAAACGGGCGACACTTTCGTTGTCGCCCGTTTTTTGTCTTAAACCTACAGTTTTGCGATTACTGCGTCGGCGACTTGCGCAGTGCCAACGGCACTGGGGTCATCGGGACGCGGCTTAAGATCATAGGTGACGTTTTTTCCTTCGGCTATCACCTGAGTCAAGGCACGTTCCAGGCGTAGGGCGGCGTCACGTTCGTCAAGGTGACGCAGCATAAGCACACCTGAAAACATCATTGCCATTGGATTGACCTTGTTTTGTCCCGCATATTTCGGCGCACTGCCATGTACAGGCTCAAAGACAGCGCAATGACTTCCGATATTCGCACCCGGCGCAACACCAAGTCCACCAATCAGGCCAGCAGACAGGTCTGAAATAATATCGCCGTAAAGATTTGGCAAGACGAGTACATCGTACAATTCAGGCTTCTGCACAAGCTGCATACACATGTTATCAACGATGCGATCTTCATATTGAATATCGGGAAATTCTTTCGCTACTTCATTTGCAGTTGTCAGAAATAGCCCATCGGAGAGACGCATAATATTGGCTTTATGGACAGCAGTAACTTTACGGCGATTATTCGCACGCGCATATTCAAAGGCGAACTTCACAATGCGACGCGAGGCCGCGACCGAGATATATTTAATGCTCATTGCAGAGTTTGGGTCAAGATGCTGACCCGTCGTGCGAGCAATTGTCTCAATCATCTGCTCATGTTCCGGCGTATCGCGTTGAAATTCGATGCCAGAGTACAGGTCTTCTGTATTCTCGCGCACAATGATGAGGTCAACATTTTCGTATCGAGAACGAAGCCCACGATATGTTTTCGCGGGACGTAGATTTGCATAGAGATCAAGCTTCTTGCGAAGCGTCATATTCGCGCTACGTAGACCTTTACCGACGGGCGTTGTGATGGGACCTTTTAGTCCAACTCTCGTTCGTCTAATCGACTCGATCACTTCATCAGGCAAAATGGTTCCGCGCTTTTCCAGCATTACCGCTCCTGCCTGCTGTACCTCCCACTCAAATTTGACGCCAGTCGCCTCAAGCACACGACGCGTCGCCTCAGTAATCTCTGGTCCGGTTCCATCCCCTGGTATGAGTGTCACCGCATGTGACATGATACAATCTCCTCCGTATTGCACAACTTACAGGTTTGCTGAAGTTATGAACATTCTAAGATTATACCATGCTCTTCCATGAGTAGCAAAAGCACGAAGAGTAGCAAAAGCACGCAGAACGACACACGGGCGCGATTGATAACGCCCGTGTGTCGTTCTTCGTGCTTTTGCTATTTTGCGGTTTTCGTGCTTCGTGG
>CAXTUE010000380.1:0-4852 GCA_964247355.1 uncultured Ktedonobacteraceae bacterium
CCTTTTCTCTTCGAGCGGCTTTACGGGTCGCTCAAAAATTCGGGATGACTCATATGTGCTCTAATCAGCTTTTGGCAAAGAAAAATTGAACTTCCAGGTTGACCCGTTGGCAAGAATATCAATATTCCATTTCCCCTCTTGGTCAAAGTAGTTCTTTGCTATACTGATAGACACTATACAGGTAACGTTGTAATCTTTGGGGATATCTGTGTGCCGTGCTGTCAAGCAATCATCAGTAACAGCACTGCCCGTTCTATTTGCATGCTCCCCAAATACTTTGACCTCTGTATCATTGAGTCCATACAGTCCACGGACATACAGATGCGTTTCGCTCGGCGTTACGACAATCCGCTCAAGTGTCAGGGTTCTTCCATTGACAGTCAGGGCTTGATGAGGTGTTGCAATTCTACCAGGATGAAAAGGAACAGTGAAATCAAAGCTGATATCTTCTGCGGTGATGGTATGTGCTGGTATAACTTGTTCATAGGTACCATCTGGTCGTAAACCATCAGAGTTGGTATGGAAGTAGAGCCCCTTTAACACGAGATGAAGACGTAACTGCTTTGGATGCCCCTGAATTGGGCTTGCATCAAACGATAGTGTGCTTGCTGATATTGTTTGATGCTGTGCATTTGTTGCTTCATCGCTCCCTATCGTGCCATTCACTCCCGGAATCAGCTTTTCTCCCTTATCAGTAACCACATAAGCATCTGGTGTCTCTATCACTTGATTGCTAGCCTTGTTAGGAGCGGTAAAGCTGGGCACAACGAGAATACGGTTGGCATCAGCGTATACTTTTTCAACAGTTACGGTATACCCATTCACTGTTTTTGATTGATGAATATCCGCATAAGCACTTAGAGGTAACTGAGCCTCAGTCTGCAAAAGTTTATCAAGCATAATTTGAAAAGCAGGTATGGCGGCGGCTGAGAGCGCAACTACGATCAGGACTGCTGCCGTCAAAAGAACTCTGATGCGTTGCGGTCTCGATGTGAAGAGTCTTCTCTCTCTGAGAGCTTGCATCTGAGGCTGATCTTGTTGCCTACTATTCCTCAAGACTTGCTCAAATGTAAGATGCGCAGGTGGTTGAGGTGCGGTACAGACGGTATCTAAATCCCTTACAAGTTGAAACGTCGGTAGATCAGCGTTGTTAGAAAGCATATCTGGATAGTATTTTTGTATATTATGCTTCATTGTAGTGCTCCTTTAACGATTGTAGTAGACGGGTCAGTTGTTTCTTGACGGCATCAGGGCGTTTACCAACAACAACCGCAATCTTCGGCGTACTTAATCCTCCAGAGAAACGTAAGAAAAGCAATTCACGCTGATATGGATCAAGATTATCAAGCAAGCGACTGAGACGTGTCAGCGCTTCTTTATGCAGCATTGCAGACTCTGGCCCATTGTCATGCGTAGGATGCAGTATTTCAGGGAGGGTCCCCCACGAGATAGTTGGGTGACTCTGACGATATGTCTCAGTAACAGTATTTGAAGCAATGCGGAACAACCATGCAGCAAAAGGAACTTTCCTCAATTCATACTTTGGTAGAGCTTTGAGTGCCTGTAGAAAAATTTGTTGAGTTATATCGGCAGCATCCTCCTCATTTATCGTACGCATACGAACATAGCGGTACACGCGCGGCATATAGCATGTATAGAGCACATCAAATTTTAATGGATCGCTCTGAGCTGCCCTTACATAGTCAGCCTCTTCTCCATCAATTGTGCCCTCATCAGTCTCAAAATCGGAGTATTCTCTCTTTGTTTTTCCTGTAATTGTATATCCCATACAATTCTCCTTTAACTATATTTTATAGTTGACATTTAGATACGCTTCTTCTGAAGGCAGCCCTGGGTATTGTAGAGCCGTTTTATATTAAAATGGCTCTGCAGGCTCTTTCTTACTACGCCTGTATCCCTGAGAGCTATGACACGATCAGTATCTTCATTGACTAATAACGGAGAATCTACAAAATGGGGACATACCTTGCTGAGAAAAAACCATTTTGGGGAAAGACAAAATGCTTTGTCTCGATATCGTTGCTCGCAATATGCATAGTTTCTAAAATACGATTACTCGCTGAAGATTGGTCAAAACGCTCTTCAGGCTTGAGTTCATAAGATATTCCAGAAGAGAAAATGAGGAGGTTGATCGAGAAGACTTAGTGGACTCACTGTATCTTGCAAAAAATAAATCACATACTCGGAGGAGAAATGACTTGCGCATGGCTTTACGTCTCGTTTATACTCAATAGAGAAACAATACAACGTACTATCTAGGAGTAACTTCATGCAAAACGGGAGCAGTGTCTCCTCTGATACAGAGCTGTTCCGCGCTGACTGTGCTTTCTGTCAGCGCAGCACTATTGCCTCATATATTCTTAAAGAGACGCAAAACCTTTATCTTGTTGCCGACCATGCGCCGCTTGTCGAAGGCCACATATTAATTATTCCAAAGTCGCATTATGCCTGCTATGGTGTCGTCCCTGCCACATTCGATGCGGAACTTTTCGCCCTCAAAAGTGAGGTGCACCACTTCTTTGAGCAATACTATCATCCCGCCGTTTTCTGGGAACATGGCGTCTTCCACCAAACCGTGTTTCATGCACATTTGCATTGTTTTCCCTTTGGTGCATTGGATGCAAAGCAACATGACGTATGTGAACGGCTCTCGGCTGAAACATTACAAAATCAAGAGATGCTCCGTACATGGTATGCTTCAAAAGGCCAGTACTTCTACCTGGAACCTGACAACGCCTTTCTCTTCGCGCCCAAGAACGACGATTACTTTCGTATCACACAAAGCATCTTTTGGCCGAATGTATCGCGCCTGAATCATCAAAAAATATGGCACTCTTCGCAACAAAGACAAAGAGAGGGTGTGAGTCGGATCGAGTCGACCTTTGCGAAGTGGCGTATGTTTGAACAGAAGGGAGCAACATATGCCAATGAAGCCAGTGCATGACGAGTTTCTGATTGCCGATGATGTCACCCTGCGCTGGGTACAGTGGGGCGAGCATGGGCGCCCCATTATGTGTATTCACGGCCTTACCGCCAATGCATTCTGTTTTCAGTCTCTTGCCGATGGTCTTGCAGGAGACCATCAAGTATTTGCTTATGATCTGCGTGGAAGAGGCGATAGTGATAAACCAGAGGATGGCTATAGTGTTCCCATACATGCAGCCGATCTCGCGGCACTCATTGACGAACTCGGTCTCGAACGCCCGATTCTCATAGGCCACTCGCTAGGTGCTCTCATCGCGCTCTACTTTGCCGCGCACTATCCTGATAAGCTAAGCAAGTTAGTGTTGCTCGACGCTGGCACATCTCTGCCGTGGAGCACACCAGCCGAGCAACCAGCATGGCTTACTGCAGCAATTGATCGTTTAGGAACACCAGTTCCTTCGTTTCAAGAGTATATCCGACGCTTGAAAGCGGCTCCATTCCTGGGTCCCTACTGGAATGACTATATGGACATCTACTTTCAGCATGATGTCCTGCATGAAAATGATGGCTCTGTTCTCTCGAAATGTTATAAAGCAGGAGTTTTGGAAGAAGCAGAACACTTTGATGAGGCACGACCTGAGCAACAATGGGAGCACGTAACAGTTCCTACGCTGCTCCTGCGTGCAGGACAAGGGTTATTTACTGAGAACGATCAGCTTGTACCAGTGCAGTCAGCAGAAGAGGCTCAGCGTAGCATTCGAGATTGCCGGTATGAAAATTTCCCTGGGCTAAATCACTACACGATTATCTTTTTAGCTGGACAGGGACCACTACACTCTATAGGGGCATTTCTAGCGGCAGAGCATATACCAGAATAGTTTGTAGGGGAAATACATTTCGTGATACCATGATTTCCTATGCTAGAAATACATTTGGAAGGGAAAATATGCCATGACGATTCAAAAAGTAGGTGTCGTTGGTGCTGGTCTCATGGGGGCAGGTATCGCCCAGACATGCGCTCAATCGGGCTACGACGTTGTTGTGCGTGAGATCAATCAACAATTCCTTGATAAAGGGCTAGCACGTATTTATGATGCGTGGACTACGATGCAGAGCAAGGGTAAACTCACGCAGGGACAAGTAGACGAAAATCGTGCTCGTATTCACGGAACACTAGATATCGCAGACTTCGCCGAGTGTGACCTTGTGATCGAGGCTGTGATCGAGAACATGGAGGAAAAGCTTCGTCTCTTCCCCACCCTCGACCATGTGCTGAAACCTGATGCACTTATCTTAAGCAATACATCCTCGCTGAACATTACTCAAATGGGTGCAGTCACGAAACGGCAAGATAAGATTTGCGGTCTACACTTCTTCAATCCCGCACCCGTCATGAAGCTCGTCGAGGTCGTTCAAACAATTTCCACATCACAGGAAACTATTGAGACCGTCAAGCAGTTCGCGGTTTCGCTTGGCAAAACGCCTGTGCTTGCCAAAGACACTGCCGGATTTATCGTCAATTTCTTGTTGATTCCCTACTTGTTAGCGGCAATCCGTATGCTAGAAAACGGTATGGCGACACGCGACGACATCGACACGGCGATGAAGCTCGGTTGCGGCTATCCAATGGGTCCATTCACATTGCTCGACTACGTGGGACTCGATACAACCATGTGGGCTGCTGAGGCGATTTATGAGGAGTATAAAGACCCATTGTATGCGCCGCCGCCACTGCTCAGAAGAATGGTCATCTCAGGAATGTACGGGAAAAAGAGCGGTAAAGGCTTTTACGAGTACTCTTAGCAATGTATCTTCACAAAATAATGTGGCTGTATCGAAGGTAGGGACCGCATTTAAAGCGGGCGGGTTGGAGAGTTGAAACAAAAAGGGCCGGGATCAATGGGGG
>CAXTUE010000380.1:4862-5165 GCA_964247355.1 uncultured Ktedonobacteraceae bacterium
ATGCACGCGATGAATGCGGTCCCTACCTTCGTTTTAGCGAACATAGCTTGCGCCATTAATATCAATGGTGGTACCAGTAGCATGCTTTGCCAGTCCTGTTGCGAGAAATAGAATTACGTTAGCAACATCCTGTGGCTGAGCAACTTCACCCAGACCAGTATCGGCGGCGGCAACCTCTACTCCAACTTGCTCGGCAAATACTTTGTTGAATGCAGTGGCTGTAGTATCTAATACTTATAAAACGTATTATATTCCACAAGAGAAAAGGCGCGAAGTCAAAAACTGACTTATAGCCTTTACTTT
>CAXTUE010000381.1:0-5153 GCA_964247355.1 uncultured Ktedonobacteraceae bacterium
GTCCCCCATCCATTCCTGAACAAGAACAGGAACGTCGAGGACTCGATACGCTCGGCTTTGGGATGATGGGCGTGAAAGGTCTCATAACCGTCGTCGTAGCCCTCTAAAAAATCGTCGCCATCAATAAGCACCTCGACGGTGCCTATCGTGACCTGTTGTTGTTGTTGGGGCATCTCATCGTGATTCATACGGTGTTGCTCTCTTTTCTCTCTGCTTACATCTGTACAAACAGGATGCTAACATGGCGTGTATCATGCGGTAGCGTTGATCCGTTTTTGAGCGTGATCGACACGCTTTGGACTCCTGGCATGTGGAGCACTGTCGCGATTGCTCGGTCCTTACTCATTCCCGCTATCGTGGCTTTGATGCTCTCTTGCTGCTTCTGGCGAAAGGGATACGCCCACAAGCTCCTACTTTCTACCCGAAGGGTAAGGGTGCCGTGAGTGCTTGGCATTGCCGTGACAAGACGACTGTGGACGCCTGTGGTCGTGTAGCCTGTGCCGAGTCTCTTTGTCGCGTCTTGACTTGCTCGTTGCGTTGTCAATGTCGTGAATGTTTGCGTGTTGTATGTCGTACCAGTACAGGTTTCCTCTATCGTGACTGTAACCTGTACTGCTTCCTCACCTATTACATGGTCAGGTGTGATCTTTGACGTACAAGCAAGCGGTGTTATCAAGGTTTCAGACGGTTGTACTTGTGTCTGTAAGGCTGCCTGAATGCTCTGTTCTAAGCTACTCTTCATGCTGGTCGTTGCGCCCGTGATATCTTGCTCTGTCACGCTCTGATAGCTTCGAGCATCTTGTCCCCCGCGAAAGGCACCGTTTGTCACAAACACATTCATGCGACAACACGCGCCGTACAGGTCTCCAGCCCGAATGTTGCCGTGTGGTCCTGCGAGAGCGGCATGGGCACGAACCGTTGTGTATCCCTCAGTGGGCAGGACAGCGGCGGGAATAAAAGCGGTTTGCTCGGTGAGCACCTGTACACCGTCTGCGCCTGTAAGCAGCGTTCCCGCTTCTATCGTCTGCACAGAGGGAGCGGCGTTGTAGAACGTGATGGTGCCATATGCAGTCTGCGCCGCTTGATGGGTGATGCCTGTCGTGGGGATGGTCTTTTGCTGACTCATGGTGAGTGCTGGAAGTGTGCGCCCTGCGAGTTGGTTTTTCGCAGGGTCAGCGTTCCCAGTGGTGACAAGGTGCAGGGTGCTTGTCGTCGTGAGGTGTTGGGCTTGAGTCACAATGGTCACACTCGCTGATGGGGTCCACATGGGCACAAGGACGGTCGCATAGGTTATTCCTGCAACCATGCCAACAAGTGGCACGATAAGACAAAGCAGGAGCGCAGGATGTGCTCGTCGCTGTTGCGGGCGAATGATGCTGTCTCTTCCTGTCTCATAGGTGCTTCGTGACGAGGTGTCTCTGTCGTCTGTTCTAGGTGCCATTGGGTGCTGCTCATCAAGCGTACTGTCAATGGTTGATGGGTTGTCCGCCATACCTTCTTCCTGCTCGTCGACCTCAATATAGATGTTCACGGTACGGCGTGGTTGGCTCTCGTCATGTGGTTCGTCGTTGGTCTCTTCTGACTGGGACAATGCAGTCACGATATCGTGTACCTCTTGGTCTACTTGGTTGCTCATTAGTTCCCCCTCTCGCTCGCTCGTCTCCTACGAGCATAGGGAAGCGTCGCCCACTTCCCCGCAAAACGCTTACAATGTGGTCGGTGTGTCGCTGGGTTGTAGGTGGACTGGTGGCGGCAGGTCATAGACCACATAGTCGATGATGCCTGGGTCCGCTTTGAGTTGCTTTTCCTGAAACGCAGGTGGCATAGGTTGTGTCCAGTGCATGACAATAAATCCATCCTGCGCTTTGGATGTCGTGCCGTACAGGAGAATACGTGCGTCCTCGTGCCAATCTTCCATCGCATCCAGCAATGACTCTAAGGCTCGTTTCCGACAGACAATCAGTAATCCGTGCATCAGTGTTGCCCTTTCTATGCGTTCACATGCTCGTTCGGCGTGGGTGGACGAAACGCACCGTTGTCATTGATATAGGGATACTTCACCCCATCGACGGAGAGAAGCATATCAGGCTTGTGGTCGCCGTTCACATCCTTGAAACTCACCGTCACGATGTCAAGGTCGCTGTGCTCACCTGTGAGCGTGGGACCGAGATACACCTTCATCTTGGTCGGGTCGCCGCCTGGAAGTTCGATGACCTCAGCACGATGATTGAGGTTTAAGGCGATGAAGTGGCTGGGCGTTCCTGCATCAGTGTGTCCAACCCGTGCATCACACTGATAGGTGCGCGGGTGTCCATACTGCTGGTCATCCTGGTAGCTGTGCCACCACGAGAGCGCAAGTGCCCCCAGCATCCATAGCAGGAGCGCGGCAAGCATGCCACATCCGATGTAGACAAGCCAATGCAAACCAAAGCGTGGCAATCTCTGTGTGCGACGTGCTTGTAGCGGTTGAGTGTCGGTCTCGCTGTCGTCATCCTGCGCTGGCTCTGGCTGGCGTGGTGGGCGTGGTGCCTGTTGTTGCGGACGTGGCGCGTGTGTACTGCGTCGTTGACGAACGTACACATTCACACTGTCGTATTTCGTCGGCTTGCGTACCCCTTGCTGACGTGGGCGTGTAACGGCGCGTTGTTGTTGTGGCATGTCTCGCGTCTCTACAGAACGGTAGCGTATGGCGGTGGTTCGTGGTGGTTGTGGATAGAGCGCATCGTCTTCGAGGTCCACATCGTAGCCAATCGGTCTATTTCGGTGCATCATGCTTTCACCTCCTCCGCTTGCGTGTGCGTTGCACACAGGAAGGGGTAGGCCCGAACAAACGCAGGGTGGAGGTTGTGCTCTTGTAGACACGTAGGGCAATAGTTCACTATGCCACAGGTAGTACACACGGTTTCCCCTGGTCGAAATGTTGGCGTAGAGGTGTGCTCACCCTTCCGGCAGTGCTCAAGGGCTTGTTCATGTGCAAGAGCGCGTTTCTCGGCGGCGGTGAGTCGCTTCTTGGTCGAGGTCCATGTGCGGGTGGTGGTGGTCGTCATGCTCCCCACCCTCCTTGCAATGTGCGACCCATTACATAGTCGGTGGCTTCGTCAGGAGTCATGAGGCCATCAGTCACGGCTTGAGCAATGGGCGCGATGAGGTTAGGGTCTTCGTGACAAGGGCAGGTTGGGTCAGTTACACAAAACGGGTGTGCATCCGTGTGTTGCAAGTTGTCGGTTGAGATAACAGGAATGAAGTTATCGCCGATGGGTTTCATAAATGCTTAACCTCTCAATAGACAGGTAAAGGCATTTGTGGTATAGTACCACTAGACCTAAACCTATCCCGATGGGCACAAAGAGCCTCTTGGCACCGTGTGCCCGTGCTGATATACAAAATCAGTACAAAGGATGGGAGTTCCTGTTTGCGCTGTGATAGGTTTGCCGACTCAAGCACAGTACAAAACAGCTTTAGTAAGTAGGTCACTTGAAACGCTTGGCTGAAATATGCTAAGCGTTTCCTGGTTGCATAGGCTTACTCCTTTCATTATGCCTAAGAACAATAAAGAATATATTAAAGAGAAATTTATTTATTATTTTCTTCTGTCATCTTTTGCACAGTATCAACATCATCGGTAAGGAAAGCGCGAGGTATTCTCCATTGACCGCCAATCCTACGCGCTCCTGGTATTTTTCCATCACGACAGAGGCGCCTAATAGTTTCGGATTGTACACCGAAATATTTAGCAGCTTCCTCCGATGAAACATAAGCACTATCTTGCTGCATACTAACATACCTCAAATCACTTAATGATATTAATATACACTACTAAACACACAAATATCAATACTTTTGCTCTTTCTTTTTCTTAGATCGTAAAAATGTCGTTGTTGAAATATTAACAGAGCTATAACTTCTTTAGGATATTGGCTGTTTTTATGAGGCACAGCCTTTCTAATACTCCTACTTTTCAGAATATTTCGTTACTTCCATAGCGTATTAGCGTTTCTGCATATAGCGAACGCGGAGATGAGGTTTTGGGGCAATGATTACAGGTATTTATGGAACACTTGAAACGAGCAAGGCAGATGCCGTTATTTTACGTGTCGGTGGCTTCAGCATACGTGTAGCCGTCCCCGCTTCCACGCTTTCTCACTTGACCGAACCCGGCATGGAGGTCTCGCTCTTCACACACTTTCATATGCGCGAAGATGGCATTGCCCTCTATGGTTTTCTCGACGAGCAAGACCGCAACGCCTTCGAGCAACTAATCGCCGTCAGTGGTGTCGGCCCCAAAGTAGCATTAGCACTGCTTTCCGTGCTGGATGCTCCGACGCTCTATAAAGCGGTTGCTGACGAGGATGTACAGCGTCTTGGGCTTGCTCCTGGTGTTGGTAAGCGACTGGCGTCACGTTTGATTCTTGAGATGAAAGGCAAACTGCCTACACTGCCAACGGCAGGAGCGGTAGGTGCCACGGCAGGCAATAGGATACAAGCCGAGGTCATGGAAGCCCTGCTAGGGCTGGGATATTCTCCTGCTGAAGCGCAGGCGGCTCTGGCGAAGATTCCACAAGATTCAGAGATGACGTTGGAGCAGCAAGTTACATTTGCCTTACGCTCTTTTTCGCGTCAATAATCCTATTCTATTTCATATTCAGAGGATGCGATGATAACGGAAGAACGGCTCCCCCCGGCGTGTGCCTTTGCGATCTCCGTCTTAGCGGACCGCGACGTAGACCCTGAGGCGGTTCCCGAAGAAGCTGTCGAAGCTGCACAACAACATATGGCGACATGCGCCCGTTGTGTGAGCGCGCAAGCAGCAAACTCAACAGTACGCAAGAAGAAAAAAGTACGGCGAGCCGGACTCAGTACAGAATATATAGGACCACAGGTTCTTGAAGCACCAGTTCCAGAAACAACTCCGGTAGTACCAGAAAAAGTAGAGGCTCGTACAGAGTCCTCTTCAGCTTCGCACCATACAGGGGAAACTCCTGCGGTCTCCTTGCTTTCTGCTGCTGCACGCCTAGAGCATTCTCCGGCACTCCTTGATAACAGCATGCTTACTTGTCAGCAATGTAGAAGTAAGCTTAAAGAATATGCTGAGGCTCTGGACAACGGGCAGAATGTTGCGGACCTCTATCCAGAGGTACAGGAGCATCTTCTTA
>CAXTUE010000382.1:0-5144 GCA_964247355.1 uncultured Ktedonobacteraceae bacterium
GCATTCATCACGTCCGTTTACCGTGCTGAGACGCCACAACGGACGTGATGAATGCGGTCCCTACCTCGGCGTAAAGACACGTGCGCTATAATGAGGAACAGAACCCTTTTTTAGTATAACGACTCTTAAGAAAGAAGCAGTGCATTTTAGATGGAACAGCAAAACAGCGTTTTCGATGAGTTCCAGGTGCTGGCAACTATCTCTACAGAGGTAGAGCAGCATTTCATGGGCATACATGATCTCGCGCATGGTTGGGAGCACGTAAGCCGCGTCTACACGCTCGCTCTTACGATTGCTGAACGAGAGCGGGGCAATCGGTTTATCGTGGGCATGGCCGCACTTATGCATGATTTAGGACGTACAGCTCCGCATAGTGAGACAACACATCACGCCGACAGTTCGGTATCGCTTGCTACAACGTTAATGCAGGAATACTTGGTACCGCAAACCCAACAGGACGCGATTCTGCATGCGATTATCACGCATAGCTTTAGCCTTGGCATCGAGCCACAAACGCTAGAAGCGCGTATCGTGCGCGATGCGGACCGCCTGGACAGTCTGGGCGCGATTGGTATTATGCGCTGGGCCATGACGGGCACCATTCGTCATACCGCCCACACCTATCGACCGCAGGACCCCTTTGGCGAGCGGCACCCACTCGATGATCGGCACTACCTGCTTGACCATTTCTTTACAAAACTGCTGAAGTTGGAAGAGACGATGCAAACTCCAACCGGTCGTTCACTTGCCCAACAGCGTACCGCGTTTATGCACACCTATCTTTCCGAGTTTCGACGTGAACTGGAACTCTTATAAGTCATGCTAAACAGATTGCTTGCGACGATTATCAACCAGTATGCAGAGATTGTGGCGGCTACACGCTTTCTTTCGATTCTGCCACTTCCTGGCCCAGCGAACCGTTTCGAGACGAGTAATGCCAACGATTCCACTGCGAAGCTGCATTTAGGTAGCGCATATTTTCCTTTCGTTGGCTTTTTACTCGCGACTCTCATGTATCTCGTACAACTGCTGTTCGGCCTCGTGTTGCCACGTCTCGCACTGGCCGCAGTCCTGGTCGTCGCGCTCGTACTATTGACAGGCGGCTTACATCTCGATGGCTTGATGGACACCTGTGACGGCCTATTTGGAGGCAGGACGCGTGAACGCCGACTCGAAATTCTGCATGATAGTCGCGTTGGCAGCTTCGGCGTCCTCGGCGGCGTCTGTGTTCTGCTACTCAAATTCGCCCTGTTTGCTAGCATAGGACAACATCTGCTCTCGCTTGCCTTTTTCGTCATGCTGCCCTGTTCGCGCTGGGCAATGGTGCTGGCACTGCGCGTTTTCCCCGCAGCACGACCCGATGGCTTGGGCGCGACCTTTCGCCAGACCGTTACGCTGCCCCGTCTCATCCTGGCCGCCGCAACCGCGTTTCTACTCGCGCTTGTTGTAGGACATTGGATAGGCATACTGGCATGGTGTGCGGCTACCTGTACCGCTCTCTTAATTGGGGTATGGACCACACGCCAAATCGGTGGCTTGACGGGCGATATCTATGGTGCAATCGCGGAATGTAGCGAGGTTGTCGTATTGCTTTTGCTGGTGGGGATGCGGTTCGCGATATAGAAGCAGCTTTTGAAAAAGCGAAGCAGTTAGGGCATTCAAAGTAAATGTGTATGGGTCTAATTCCATATAAACACTCGAAAGGAATCTCACATAAAATAGACTCCAAACCTCCACTAGCATATGATATACTCATACCATGATTAGTCAAGCGTCTATTATGCTTTGTCATGTGTCTATTCTTAAGGAGGTTCTGTATTGAAACGGCTTTTGTATAGTTTACGCGCTCTATTTCTACCATTACTGCTGTGTTTATTTTTAACAGCGTGTGGGGGTACGGCGACGAGTGGTGGGAGCACAACGGCGACGGCAACAACAGCACCTAAAGCGACCACACTCAATGTATTTGCAGCGGCCTCACTTACCGAGTCCTTTACGGAGATTGGTAAGAGCTTTCAGACGGCGCATAATGGTGTGACCGTCAAGTTCAACTTCGCAGGCTCACAAGCACTGGTGCAGCAAATCACAAATGGTGCATCCGCCGATGTGTTCGCCTCGGCAGATCAAACGAATATGAAGAAGGCAACCGACGCTGGTCTTGTAGGTACTCCACAGGTGTTCGCAAAAAATAGACTGGTCGTTATCACCCCTGCCAATAACCCCAAAGTTGCATCATTAAAAGACTTAGCGACCAAGGGTATCAAAATCGACATCGAGGCTCCTACCGTACCGGCTGGCAAATACTCGTTGCAGGTCCTGGACAAGATGGGTCAGTCATCCGAATTCGGCAAGAGCTACGAGAGCGCGGTCAAAGCCAATTTTGTGTCGCAGGAGGATAATGTCAAAGCCGTTGTGACAAAGGTGCAGTTGGGTGAAGCGGACGCTGGCTTTGTGTATCTAACCGATGTAACGACGAGTGTCGCAAGCAAAGTTAAGGAACTTACCATTCCCGATAACTACAATGTCATCGCGCAATATCCTATTGCCGCCACGAAGAACTCTAAAGACGCTACAGATGCACAGGCGTTCGTGCAGTATGTGCTCTCGTCTGATGGACAAGCGGTATTACAGAAGTACAAATTCATCAGTCCAAGCTAGTAGGCGTACATGAAGGTTCTTCAGAAAAGTGCTTTATTCACACGTTGGCCCACCCGTATCGCGGTGGGCTTTCTCGCAAGCTACTTTTTTCTGTTTTTGGGGATTCCACTTGCCTCCCTGCTCTTTCATGAGCCTATCTCAGTATTGTGGGATGCTATACAGCAACCTGACATCGTACAAGCATTGCAGCTAAGCTTATTGACAACAACGCTCAGTACACTTTTCTCAATTGTCCTGGGGTTGCCCGTTGCCTATGTGCTTGCGCGAATGGAGTTTCCGGGGCGCCGAGTATTGGAGACGCTGGTGACTATGCCAACAGTGTTGCCACCGGTGGTTGCAGGTGTTGCGTTGCTGCTCACGTTTGGGCGCATCGGCTTGATTGGTCGCTACCTCGACCTGATTGGCATTACGATTCCGTTTACAACGGTTGCGGTAGTCATGGCGCAGACGTTTATCTCGGCACCATTCTTTGTCAATAGCGCGCGGGCAGGCTTGACACAGCTAGACCGTCGCTACGAACTCGCCGCCTATACGCTCCGTGCCTCGCCATTCTATACCTTCCGGCGTGTAACCTTGCCACTGATCGCGCCCGCGCTACTCTCCGGTATTGGCCTTGCATGGGCGCGCGCGCTCGGCGAATTCGGCGCAACTATCACATTCGCGGGCAATTTCCAGGGCGTCACGCAAACCATGCCTATCGCGGTCTATATCGCGTCCGAGACCGATCTGGACAAATCTATCGCGCTGTCCGTAGTGCTGCTCGCGGTCTCGTTCGGCGTACTATTGGCCTTGCGATTGGGACGATTGCGACGATAAATGCTCGTTGGTAAAAACCAGGGCACCCACTGCCTTCATCATTCCCCGAATGCGGCTCGGGGAATGATGAAGGCAGTGGGTGCCCTAGTTCCTGCTTATTTCTTAGGTGCAGAAGTAGGTGTACCACTCTTATTGAGCTTAGCCTGCTCGTCCTTGACCTTTGCCTCCAGTGCTTTCAAGTACGATTGCGCTCCATCAAGATCGGTAGCTGTGATTGCGTCGAGTTGCTGTGGCAGCGTCTTCACGTCGTTGACCCATGATTGGAGGATTGTTTGTACGGCTTCGAGTGTGCCATTGTCAAGGTAGGCATTCTTGAGCCAGCCGCGCGCGGTTGTGACGGCGCGCAACATCGTGGTCAGAAAGTCGCCCGCGATAACGGAGCCAACCTTCACAATTGGCGAGACAAAGACGGTGTAGGCCTGACGCGTTAACTTGGCGGCACCAATGGCACCATCTAAGGTGAAGCCTTCGAGATTTTGCAGGGCGGTAAGCAATTCTTTGCGTGCATTGTCCGCGCCCTGCGCCAAACCTTTATTGAAGGCGTCCTCTAGCTGGTGCTCAATATTGCTCGCGGCACCATTCACGACCCCTGGTATCTTCGGCGCTATTTCGTAGGCTGCGACACCCGCTCCACCTACGGCTAACGCACCAATACCGAACAACACACCACGACGCGATACTTTCTTGCTGCGTCTACGCGGACGGTCATCTACTTCGTCTTCATACTCATCCTCGTATTAGTCCTCGTACTCCTCTTACTCAAGTTGACCGGTGCGAGGCGCGGGCTGTACCGCACGAGGAGCAGGAACAGAGGCATAGCGCAACGGCTCAAGTTCCTCTTCGTCATAGCCTTGATCGGGGTCTACGTCTTGATATGCGTACTCTGGATACACTTCGTCTTCCGCATACTCTGAGTAATCGTCATCCTCATCAGCCTCGATAAGTTCACGAGTTGAGGGCAAATTGGGGGCAGCAATACTACGTGCCTGCCGACGACTACTATAGAAGGTTGGATCCTCCAACTCTTCTATAGCTGGTCGGCGCGTTGGACTTTCATACACCTCTTCGTCGTACTCGCCCTCGATAGGTTCATTCGCCGCACGTCTGCTGGCAAGAATATTTTTGCGTGTAAGTTCTCGTGTTCGACGGAGATCGGGTCGTTGAACAAGCTGAGTGCTCACCCTGCGGGGTTGCTCTTCCTGTGGAGCCTGCTCTCCATTACGGTTCCGTAACGGATCATAGTCATACCCATATTGGCGTCCGGGACTTTTGCGATACAGTTTTCGCTCCGAACTCTCTTTTGACATTCCCTTATCCCTCCTGAACACTTTGTCCAAAGGCGTAGGCGACTGTGCAAGCACCTGGTATCTCGCTCTTGCTGCTCATTTTAGCGTATCAATTCCTGCTTCGTCTATGTTATACGTAACGCATAGTTCTTTTGGCTTCGTCTATGCTTGCATCTCCCTATGCAATAAACGTTCATTACGGGCAAATTGTACTTCTAACCAGTATACCATAACATTTGTAACATCCTCAATATTCCATCGCATATCTGTGAGACGTGCATGCCAGTATCCCTACCATGCTATGCTATAATGTCTTCATATGTAACCTGCAAGCGGCAAAGTGCTATTGATTGGGAGACAGAGAACGCATGTCCAATATCACCC
>CAXTUE010000383.1:0-1035 GCA_964247355.1 uncultured Ktedonobacteraceae bacterium
AACTAGTGGGCATATAAGGGCAACATCTCTGCCATACAAGGTCTCGTATGGCAGAGATGTTGCCCTTATATGCCCACGGGTGCCGGCTTTTTTGATGAGTGTTGCTCATGTCGTTCTAGTTGTCTCTGCTCTTCGATCACGTAAATGTTGCGGCACACTGACAACAATAATGCCGGGACGGAATAGTAACGCAGCTTTCAGACGGAACGCTGTCTGGTTGTGTAAGAAGTACTCCCACCAGTGCAAGACGACGAACTCTGGTAGAATCACGGTGAGTGTATCATTCGGATGACGTTGATGAACTGTATCAATGTAGGCAAGTATGGGACGGATAAGCGCGCGATATGGCGACTCAATGATGAGCAAATGCGTCTCCTCCATCACTGAGAAACGCTTCTGCCATTCATCCCACTCTGCTTGTATACTTTTTGCCTCATCCTCACTTGTGCTGACGTGCACGGCGGTCACGTGTGGCGAAATGGAACGTGCATAGGCAAGGCTTTGCTTTGAAGCGCGGTCCAGCTTATCCATTGGAACCACGATACGGTGATGAATGTTGCCTGGATCGATAGGAATATCGGAGACACGTTCATGGGCAACGTGCGTGTAGTGCTTGTGTATGCTGAGAAACATAAACACGAGTAAGGGAATAAGTAAGACAACAACCCATGCGCCTTCGAGGAATTTAGTGATAGAGATGACGACCGCAACTACAAGTGTTGCGAACGCACCCGTGCCATTGATTATTAAACTTCGTAACCATGTCTTATCTTCGTTTCTCAAACGCCACCAGTGCATCACCATTCCGCTTTGTGAGAGCGTGAATGATATAAAGACGCCAACCGCGAACAGGTTAATCAGTGCATTCGTGCTCCCTTTGAACACAATAAGGAGAAGGCTTGCCAGAATAGCTAGAACAACTATACCAACCGAAAATGCTAGACGGTCGCCTCGAAAGGCAAATTGACTTGGAAGAAAGCGATCTCGTGCAAGCAGTGATGCCAGACGTGGAAAATCGGAGTAACTGGTTTCAGC
>CAXTUE010000383.1:1045-5142 GCA_964247355.1 uncultured Ktedonobacteraceae bacterium
GAAAGTGTGAGAATGCCGAGCGTTGCAAATGTGAACACTGGATACATAAAACTGAATGGTCCCGAAAAGACGAGTCTAGAAATTTGGTCTATGACCGTTGGAGTTCCTGTCGAAGATGCTTCGACTGCATACGTCATAACCAGCAGTGTAATGCCGAGAAAGAGTGTGCCAAGAATAATTGCCATCCATGTCAGCGTGATTGAAGCGTTACGTGTCTCTGGTTTCTTAAAAGCTGGAACACCATTCGAGATGGCTTCAACACCCGTCATTGCGGAACAGCCTGTAGCAAATGCCCGCAAAAGAAGGAACAGCGATAGTGGCTCATTTGCCTGCACATGCGGAAACGTGCCAATAAATGGTTGATGCTTGAAGACATACGCTTTCACAAGGCCAACAACGATGAGCAGAATAGCAGTGACGACGAAAAAGTAGGTTGGTATAGCAAAGATTGATCCCGACTCACGTACGCCACGCAGGTTAATAATAGTAATCAGGACAACGAGAGCAACATCAATCAGCACGATATAAGGGTTCAATGCGGGAAAGAGCGACGCAAGATTGAGTACGCCAGCAGCAACGCTTACCGAGACGTTCAGTACATAGTCAATAAGCAATGCACCGGCAGCGACGAGACCGGGTAGCGTTCCGAGGTTCTCTTTCGCAACAATATATGAACCCCCGCCATTTGGATAGGCAGGAATGGTTTGCCGGTATGAGATCGCAACAATTGTGAGTAGCGCGATAATCATGAGACTGATGGGTAGTGTCATCCAAAGACGTGAGGAACCAGCGAGGACAAGATTAATCAGGATAGCCTCTGTTGCATATGTAACTGACGAGATCGCGTCAGAGGAAAGCACCGCCAATGCCTTGAGCTTAGTTAAGCGCTCTTGCGCCGCCATTGCGTTAGAAATTGGTGCGCCAATTAAGAGATGCTTGAGAGCGTATAGTGCTTTACCAGCGCCTCCTTGTGGAACGATAACCTCCTCAGTCGCTTCGAGCACACCGTTGCTTACCCGGCGCAAGACTGGATGACTGCTATTAGCATCTGAGATGTGTACCTGTATAGTGGAAGAGTTTTTATGCAGGCTTTCCTGGTATGTCAATGGTGGTAACGGTAGGCGAACATCAAAGCTCCCTTGTGCTGGTGTTGGCGAGATATCTGTATGGTCGCTGGGACCTAAAAGGGGAACAACTCGTGGTTGCTTCTCTGATGAGTCAGGAGATTCAGTGTGCATGTTCTTTCCTTCTTCAAGAAATGTTTCCTACTCAGCGCATTAGAAATGCTTCTTTACCTCGTGAAAGAAAGTGTAGAGGCCAAGCGCGAGTAGTATATGTTTCTGTATAGAGTATACTCTGATGCAAATAAAAAAAGGATATAGAGGGCAAAACTCAAAATATTCTCAATATGAGGCAAGTCACATCTACTCTCTTATGAGCAAACCTTATAGGAAGAAAAGGTTATTAACTGTTTCCAAATTGCTTCAGGAAAACGTGTTATACATGGCATACCAAATCTACATACATAGAAAGTATAAACATATAGTGAGTAAGAGAAGTGCAGTAAGAGTATGGCCTTTCCTGGTGCTGACGGGGCAACTTTATAGTAGCGCAAAGGCAATGCGGAATTATCTATCTCTACCGGAAATAGTGCCGATTCTAACCGATGACAGAGTGCGTGTGGAAGATTTTCCAGGTATCTCAATTATCGTTCCTGCCCGCAACGAAGAGGCGAATATTGCGCGTTTGTTGAATTCATTAGTACATCAAAACTATCCCTGCTATGAGGTCATCGTTGTTGACGATGGCTCAACAGATAGTACGGCAGCGATTGTACAGGCCTATGCGGAAAACAATGTACGGCTTATTTCGATTGATGGACCGCCGGAGGGATGGACCGGCAAAAATCATGCATGCTGGATAGGGGCGGGATATGCGCGCTTTCCGTGGCTTTTGTTTGTTGATGCTGACACAGAACTCGCGCCATTTGCGCTTCGTTCAACTATCCGCTTTGTAGTAGAGCGTGACGTAAGGGCATTGTCTTTGTTCCCTCAACAGCGATGTGAAACCTTCTGGGAGCGTTTGTTGCTTCCTTTTGCGTTCCAACAATACTTTGTAGGGACCGATGCACGAGTGAACGAGATGGATGGACCTGCCCTCGCCAATGGTCAATACTTCTTCATTTCGCAGCACACCTACCAGCAGGTACATGGACATGCTGCGAATGCGGGCAGTATAGTTGACGATGCTGCGCTCGCGCTTACCCTGAAGCGTGCAGGTATTATCTCGCTGGCCTGTCGAGGCGAAGAGTTGGCCTCGGTTCGTATGTACACAAATCTACGGCAGATCGCCAATGGTTTTGGAAAAAACATTTATCCTTATATGCAAGAGTCACCGCTTACAGGTGTACAAACAATGATAAGCACTACTTTAGCCTCTGCTGTTGCATTGCTATTTGTTGACGCACGGCGGGAAAAATCATCCTGGTTGTTTGGTATGGCGGTACTCTCATACATTGTGCAGGTAGGAAGTGCGCTCTCGTGGTTTAAGCACTTTCATATAACATTGTGGTACGCACTTTTAACACCACTGGCGGCACTTACATTTCTTGCTATCGCGATCAACTCGTTGCTACACACGCTTCTTGGTCAATCGCTCGCATGGAAGGGTCGAACTTACGCAACGCATATGCAAGGACCTTTCAGTGAAATTTCATCATTGATGCGCAAAAAATGGCAAGGACCTACGGTTACACACGGCTCTGCTCAGAAACAACTGAGTATCTTTGCCGCAGTCCCAGCATTGTTCGTAGTTGCGTCGCTCCTCTGTAGTTCAGTAATGATTTTTTACAGAGGACGGCGTACATATTAGCTCGAATGTACCTGGCTTCGTCCATTGAGTTCTCCTGAATGAGCAGACCTACCGAAGTTATCTGTACGTCTGCTCTCTTGCGCTGGCAGGTGAATCTCCTCCAATATACGCAATGTTTCCTCTGACGGTGTTGATGCCCAGGTTGAAAGAGATGTTTCCTCATCTTCGTCGATAAATGAAGCCTCGTCTGTTAGCAGTTCTGACAGCGAATCTTCCTGTGCTAGTTCTGATATAGAGGGTGTTTCAGGAACAGCGTCGAGGCTTTGTGCGCGTACAATATCGTAGGGTGTTGAAGATTCGGATAACGCGAGTTTAGAAGCACCAGGAACTCGTGGCAGAGTTATGTCTTTTTCTTCATCGAACTGCGTTGTATGGTCATGAATCGTTGTAATTATCTGTTCCGTCGTTAAATTTCTTATTTTTTGCAGTTTTGCGCCAAGTAACACCGCATCATTTAGATCAGCGACAAGGATGTTTGCGCCAACAAGTGTTGCCTCACGTAAGTCTGTCCGTATAAGATTCGCTCCTGAAAGATCGGCTCCTGAAAGATCGGCTCCTGCCAGACATGCGCCAGAAAGGTCGGTCATGAACAGATTTGCGTCTACAAGTGTGGCTCCACGAAGATTTGCCCCTGCGAGATAGCGACGTGAAAGGTCTTTTCCTGTAAGGTTCGCTCCCGGCAACTGTACCTGCAGTGAACTGGGCATGGACTCTCTACAACGCGATAGCTCTGTAGAAGGGAGGGAGGCTTCTTCAACGAGCGGTAGATGTTCAATTGCGTGTTCCAGTGCAGCATGTTGCGCAACCATCTGGTACTGTTGCATAAGTTCTTGCTTACGTAGAGCATCTCTCTGTTCCCACGCTTTCCACTCTTGCTCTATCTGTCGCAGGTTGTCCGCAAGACTTTGTTCCAGGGTTAGGAGACGCTTCTCTTGCTGTTGCTGCCATTGTTGTTGTCGAGCCTCTTGTGCGTGCTCCCAACCTTGCTGCTGGATAAGACTATTGCGTAGACTCCTACCATAAAGTTTAAGCGCGATATATGAGGCAATGATTGCAACAAGTATGCCAAATCCACTCCCAAGCAACAATGTCCCTAGCATAAATCTTTCCCTTGCTTCCCTATATTTCTATCTATGGTCTACAACGCAACAAAAATATCAGGAGTAACGATACACACAAAAAGGATGTACTTTATTACATCAACCTTATCTCATAGAGAAATAACG
>CAXTUE010000384.1:0-5142 GCA_964247355.1 uncultured Ktedonobacteraceae bacterium
GGAATAAGCACAGTCACTACTATATACGCTCATTCATTACGTAGCAAGCTGTGTTAGTTCCTGTCGTGCTCTTTAGTCTTTGGGTAGTGTTGCAACGTATGCATCAAGTGCTACGCGGTCTTCTACTGGAAGTTCAAGCTCAAATTCTTGTTCAAGCCGTTTCTTTTTGAGTGCGATTTCCCAGCAGGAAAGGCGTGCACAGAGGTAGGCACCACGACAAGACTTCTTACCCGTCGCGTCGATGCTGACATGGCCATCTGGCGTTCTTACTATACGTAACAATTCGCGCTTGGATTTTGTTTCTTTACACGCGACACAGGTACGTAAAGGAACGTGCTTGGGCCGTTTCGGTTGCTGCTTATTGGTTGCCTTGTTTTCCGTCTTCACCATTCGATCGTTCCTCCTCTTCCATCGTGTGCTTACTCGTTATCGTTGTCATAGGACTGACGGTTGCGACCGCCGCCACGCTGACTTGAGCGTCGTGAACCTCGGTCTCCACGCTCATTACGATTTCCGAGGTCGCGACGGCCCTGTGATGCGACCGCCTCTTGCATACTTGGAGTACTATATTGCTCTTCATATACCTCGCCCTCGGCAGGCTTGGTCACGTCAACACGCCAACCTGTCAGTTTCGCGGCAAGACGTGCGTTTTGACCATCCTTGCCAATCGCTAGCGAGAGCTGTCGCTCTGGAACCGTCACCTGCGCTGTATGATCCGCTTCGCGCAACTCGACCTTCAACGGCTTGACTGGACTGAGCGCGTAGCTTACAAAGACCGCTGGTTCAGCACTCCACTGAATGATGTCTATTTTCTCGTCATTCAACTCATGGACGATATTGTTGATACGCGAACCACGGACGCCGACGCATGAGCCAATCGGGTCCAGTCCCTCTTGATGCGCGACAACGGCAACCTTCGAGCGGCTCCCAGGCTCACGTGCGATACCTTTGATCTCGACGGTTCCCTCGTAGATTTCTGGCACCTCGGACTCAAACAAGCGTCGTACAAGGTCGCGATGGGTACGCGATACCAGAATTTGTAGCATGCGTCCCGGTATACGGCGTACGTCATAGACCAGGACGCGAATACGCTGACCCACCCGATAGCGTTCGCTGGAAACCTCTTCACTAATGGGCATAACGCCCTCTACTTTATCGGCCTTATCAAGGTCAAAGTCGAGTAGCCAGCCGCGCGCGGGGTCTCTGCGCGTGAGTGTGCCAAGACGTATCTCGCCAATCCAGTTCTTGATTTGATCGTAGAGATGCTCGTGCTCAGCTTCACGGATACGCTGTAGTATAACCTGTTTCGCGGTCTGCGTAGGAATGCGATTAAAGATGGACGAGGAGTCAACGTCTATATACTCTCCCAGAGCTGCGTTATGTATGATGCGCTGTGCATCCGCGAGGGAAACCTCATCATTCTGGTTTTCGACCTGCGCGACAACGCGTTTAGAGGCCCAGACATGCACTTCGCCATTCTTATCAACCTCGATGCGGATATTCTCTCCGCCCGTAAAGCTCTTGCGATATGCTGCTAGTAAGGCGTTGGCAACCGTCTCCATTACCACTTCGCGGGGTAATCCCTTCTCGGCAATTAACTGTGCGATAGCTGCTTGAAATTCGCTTCTCATAATACATGATCCTCCCGCTACGCCCGTATAAAAACGCTTATTTTTTCTGGTGCGACGAAAAAAAGTCCTAAGCACACAGAAAAGTGGACAGTTTGCCCACTTTTCTCAAAGGTTTCCTTCATTCTGTATAGTCATATTATAGCATGTACAACCCGTTTTTACCAGTGTGAAAAAATGTTATGTCATGCTCATGGGTCAAAATACGTGCTAAACGCCAGAGCTTAATAGTAACCTCTATCTGTACTACCTCTGATACATTATAACAAATGTAGGTTACATAATTATTCCATAGTAAACTACATAGGACGTTGATTCGTGCTACTACGGAGGAAGTCTCCTAATCTTACGTCGCGTCTAATACGTATGTTTTCCTTACCAAACTTCTTTGCTAATTCGTCTTCCAAACGTTGATTACGTTTAGGGGCAGAGCCGTGCAAGCAGATACAGGCTTTCCATTTGATATGATTGTGATGCTCTTTCACTATTTCTTGTTTGGCTATGGCTACAACACGTTCATAGGTATCAAGTATCTGCTTTATTGCTGTACCTATATTTTTTCCCTTCAACTCCATGAAGCAAATGACTTCTTTGATTTCACTATGCTTAGTATAGCTAATCAGATAATCACATATCTTTATACCCTCATCCAACATTCCTAGCTTTGCTCGCGCGTTGCGATTATCTATGCTATAAAAGAAAATTTCTTCATCCCTCTGCTTTTTGTCCATACTAACTGTAAAGCCTGAGTCATGAGCACTTGTTCCGTTCTCAATGCATTCATACAGTAATGCATTAAGAAGTTTTTGCATTGACTTAGAAGCCATTAAGCTTCTCCTACTCCATCACTACAACTGAAAATAGATTTCCGAGACTCTGTCAGAGACATCGCCAAAGGTGTTTAGTTGGATAATACCGTCCTCCTCCACAGCATTTATAACTTTGCCCTCATTAAAAAGATAGATGGAAACGTCTTTCTGTGCTATGAAAGCTTCCTTCTTTTTTAGGTAAAATTCATCTTGGATACTTTCTTTGTTCTCGACTTTCTCCGCCTTTATAAGGTTAGTAAGATGATCAAGCATGTAAGGACTATGAGTTGTAATGAGTACGTTTAATCCAGCATTGACAAGCATTGCAATGAACTCGATCATTTTTACTTGTGCTTCTGGATGCAAATTCATTTCAGGTTCATCGATAACAAGTAATTGGTCAGGTTTGGCGATATATCGCAGGTAAAGAGCTAATGTTGAAAGTTCCTTTACCATAGAGGAGGAAATAGATATATCTAAACCAATTTTTTTGTTTGGCTTGAACAATATCTCTCGCGGATCAAACTCGGCTTGTATAACATCTTCTGTTACATCTAAGGCTGTTTGAGGAAAGCTTAGTTCGCCTCCTAAAATTTGTTTTTCTAAAATCCGTGCTAGTTGAATGTAATCTTTGATCTTCGGCTCATTTTTTTTGTCTCGTTCTCTTCTGTCAGATGCCCTTTTGTAATCTAAAAATGTAGGAGCGATCATTCTAAGAAAAGAGTTTACAGGTTCGATCATTGTATTCAACTTTTGTTCATGAGTAGATGAGGACACTTTATCTATTACAAGTTCCGATTTACTCTGCCTCTGTTGTCCAAATGGAACAGTTATAATAGTAGTTCTTTCTGTCGGTAGTGTATACACTTCACGGAAGATGGCTCTGTGAACTATTTGAAAAACCCAACGAACAAGAAGGTCTTTTAGTATGTCCAAAGGTGGTATATCTTTTTCGTCATTTTCCATGTCAACTAATTCATTAGAAGATAGAGCTTCCGTAGAAGTATACACGTATAACTTACTATCCTTATGATTTTTACGAATGCTAAAAATAGGTGCCTCCCGATTTGGCACGTGTACTTCTAAATTTGCGTTCAGTATATCTGTAAAAAAATGAGCTTCTTTTTCCTCTAGACTCTCTATAGATATATCTAAATTTTCAAAAGAAGATCTTCTGGTGCTCATAAATTGAGGGAGCCAAACTTTGGATTGTTGAGCTACATTAGTAAAATATAGCTTTCCGTACTCTCTAGCAAACTGTATTAAGTCAACAGAAGTATTCCCATTTTTTAGGAAGTGCTCAACCGAGTTATGTAAAAGAGGATAAGAGGCTAAGACTGCATCTGTGTCTACATCCATATACTCTTTATAACCGAACGAGCCAAAAATTCCTGCTAAAGTATATGCTAGCCATGTTTTACCTTGATTATTTGGTCCAACGAAAACTGTTAATGGTTTAATATCTACAGTTGCCGTTTTAATGACTCCAAGGTTGCGAATCTTAATTTTCATGAAAGACTTCCTTTATGGATGCATCTACTCATTAGTCTCAATGCTAAGTATATCAGAATACGCAAGAAAATGAAAAAGAGAGTAGATTGAATAGCTAAATGAATAATAAATAATTTGACAAGTCACAGACCTGATGAGTATGTTTAATAGATATAAATCTTGTGTATTGCTACAGCTAAGATAGTGTGTTATGTAAGGTTAACCAGAAGGAATACACATATGAAAACACCTTTGCCCAACGACACTACAATTATTCGTGAGATGCTAAAAGATCACTGGAATATCTCTGTCACAGCTATACACTTTATTCCAATAGGTGATTCTGCATACTCCTATAAAGTTGAGTCTGAAGATAGTAGCTATTACTTGAAGGTGGTGAATCGACGGAGCGCGCATGGTCGTAGAACTGCTGAACGCATGGAATTTTCGCTCCCGTTGCAACGCTTTGTTGGTGAACATCCCACCAAAGCTATCGCAGCACCAACGCCATATGCAACAACTGCAGGAACGCTCTACGCTACTCGTGGACCTCTGCTGTTTGCGTTATATACATTCGTTGAGGGTACAACTTTTGCCGGTGCCTATCCAATGCCAGCAGAGCTAGTGCGGCGTATCGGGGAAACGCTAGCCGCACTTCATGCTATTCAGATACCGACAACACTACAACAAAAATCCTTGCCGGACCTACTCTTGACGCCGTTCGATGAGAGCCTACTTACAGACCTTGCAGCAGTTGAGGATATTTCTTCACCGGATGCTTTGTATCTGCAACGGCTTCGGAAAATCGTCTCACCTCAGCGCGATTACATTCTTTCTTTTTTGGCTCGTAGCAATGAATACTACAAAGAAGCACAACAAATGCCTATACGGTCAGTTGTGTGTCACGGCGATGCATGGGGTGGCAATATTATTCCATCGCCTTCGGGAAAGCTAGTACTGATTGACTGGGAGTCGTCTGTGATGGCACCACCCGAACGAGACGTGTTCATCTACATCGGCTATAATGGCGACGATTTTGCAGCATTCAACGCAGGATATCGTGCAGTTCATGGCGAACTGGTAAATTGGAATACGCCCTTGCTTGCGTACTATGCGTATCGCGCACAGCTAAGAAATCTGGATACATGGCTACATACCGTGTTGCACGAGCCACTGAACGATGTGCAGCGCGAAAACGACATCGAAATGATTCA
>CAXTUE010000385.1:0-5141 GCA_964247355.1 uncultured Ktedonobacteraceae bacterium
GTATAAATTATCTTATTGGAGTGGTGTAGTGAAAACACTCAGTTTGAGATACAGGCAGCTATCTCTGCTGCTTGTACTGTTGGCGATGAGTTTAATTGTTATCAGTTTTATCAAAGTCAAAGTCAGCTATACCCAGGTTGCCCCTAATGAGTACAACGGTGTTGTGCCTGTGAACGGGGCGAAAACGATTATCGCGGGCCAGTCAACGGTCATTCGTGTCGGTCCAGTCCTGGTGAAGGATGGAACAATGGCCACACTGCTAGTGGAAGGAAGCTACGGTATCCGTGTTTACCAGTCGGTATTTCGTCAGCGAGAAGCTCATTTCAGCTTATCTGGGACAGAGACTCAACAGTCGGGAAGCGTGATACTGACCGCATTAGTGGGGAAGGCGCAAGGCAAAGCCAACATGCTCATTCAGGCCGCCGCGCCAATAGAGCCTCTCACGCCGCTTGTAGGCGCACGTGCTATCATTGCTGATGCCGCGCATTGGAGTATGACGGTTCTCATTCCTTTCGATGCCTACGGCAATCCCGTCATGGAGGGAACAAAGCTTGAGGTGTTAGTTTTGCACCCTGACAACCGGCTAGAGAAAAAACTTCTTGTTGTACACAATCTGTTAGCATGGACGCGCGTCTTCAGTGATATTAAGGCTGGCCGCACCTCAATCGTGGCACGTATCGGGCAGATACACGGCTTCGAGGGCACATTATTAGAGGTTGCAGGCTGGCCCGTGCCTTTCGATATCTCTGCCGATCCACATCCACTTTCCGCCGACGGAAACCGCGTCACGACGCTCTCTACAGATGTTGTTATGGATAAGTTTGGAAATGTCATGCCGGACGGTACACTGATCACCTTTGTTGTACATGCACCCGACGGTCGCTATAACACCATTCCAGCTTATACCATCGCTGGGAGGGCACAGGCATTGTTACAGGCACCTGTAGAGCCTGGCATGTACACGATAGAAGCAACAGTCCTGGGTGTGACAAGTCACAAATTCGTCATGCAATTTACGGCTGGGCCTGTGGTCAACACGTTTGCAATCAAGGTACAGAAAGATGCGAAGAATAATCGCTACCTGCTGCAGACGGGTCCAATGCTTGGCTCGTTGGGACAATACATTCCCGATGGTACACCTGTACGCTTCCTGGTAGTGAATGCGAGCGGGCAGCCGCAGGAATTGGATAGTATCTCCGAGGCAGGGTATGCGCGTGTCGAGCTACCATTAGCACAGTACCCAATGGGGAGCTATACGGTACACATGCTCGTTGGCTCTACACAGGTTACACAGACAATGATATTAAGGTGAAACAATGCCAAAGTATGTGATAAAACGGGTGCTGTGGCTTCTACTCTTACTCATCGCGCTGGGCGGTTTCTGGGAGTTATTTGTTGGAGTCGATGCTCTTACACTCTACTACCAGCAGGAGAAAGACCCAGGTTCCGCGCTCAATATAGTCCCTAATGTTCCACCAGACCTGAACGTGCAACTGAACTGGTTGCGTGATGATGCTGATACAGGACGTGTCTTAGAACCTGCGACGCGTACCGACATTCAATCAGCTTATTTACGTGCATGGCTGCAATGGAATATCTCATTACTGAAAAACAAACCCTATGGCCTGGAAACCTATTTTGTTGGACCTGCACTGAGCGATATCAGTAGTACTATTCATGCAGTCGCGGCGAAAGAGTACCTTGTAGAGCAGGCAGACCTGACGCACACACTACAACTGCACTTTTATTCGGCTGATGGCTCTATCATTTCCTTTACCGATAGCAATGCGACTGTCGCGAATATCGTACATAGTAAGAGTGGAGCGGTTATCTATGCTGGTGAGACAACCGCAGTCTATCAGGTGGTGATGCTTTTGGAGGATGGAAACTGGCGTGTGAGGCATTGGGTGCAAGAGAAGAACCAGAACCTGAATAGCCCTATGACACCACTGACAACTCCTGCCGGATTTGTGGGAAAAAGTTCGGCCAGCCCTAGTCTGACATTGAACAAGCAGCCTTATCAAATCGCGGGTATAAACTACTACCCGAAGGATACCGCCTGGAATTACTTCTGGACCCGCTATAATTCAAGTATTATAGATCATGACTTCGGCACGATAGAGGCACTCCGGCTCAACACGATTCGTATCTTCTTGCCATTCGATCAGTTTGGTGGTGCGCAACTGGGTACCACTTCAGGACTACAAGCTACCGCTACCGCTACTTCCAAGAATAAGGATACGCTGGTACAGCAGCCTTTGGAGAAACTCAATGATTTGCTTACCCACGCGACGCAGCATCATTTGCATGTGATTGTGACGCTATTCGACTTTCGCACAGACTACACGCTGCTACACTGGCCCTCGGCTGATCGACAACTTGAAACATTGCTCACACGCTTCAAAAACAACCCGACAATTCTCGCGTGGGATTTGAAAAACGAGCCGGACCAGGACTATCGCGCGGCAGGGCAATACCTTGTCAATGCGTGGTTGACACATATCGCCTATTTCGCACGTTTCTATGATCCTTACCACCTGCTGACGATTGGCTGGGCAACGCCACAGGCAGCACAGGTGCATATTCCGCTCGTTGATTTCGTGTCCTTTCACTACTATGGGCCAACGAAAGACCTCCCCGGTGCATATACTGCTTTACGTGTTGTGCAACCTCATCTCCCTATTGTGTTAGGTGAATTTGGGTTGCCAACCTGGAATAGCGTATTCTTTCCTAATGGCCACACAGAGGCAGAGCAAACAGCTTATTATGCCGAGACGTTACGTTTCCTGCGTAAAACTGATGGCGCGGGATATCTGGCATGGACGCTCTACGATTTCAAGTCTGTGCCATCGAATGTGGCGGGCGCATTTCCCTGGCAGACAGGCCCTCAGAAAGCGATGGGAGTCTTTACTGGAAGTGGAAACCCCAAGCGCGCGGCTGCGCTCCTCGCGCCCAATGCGAACTTGAACGTGCCTGCGTTACCCTGGTGGCAGCGCTTCGTCAAACCGTTCTGGTTGATGGTGCTTAGCGTAAGTGTCCTTGCTATCACCATAGGTGCAGTCATTGTAAGACGCACATCCGCTCGACGCAAACGCGCGCTCAAGAGCAGTTAAAATTATGCTTTCGCTTCCCTCTCACTCATAGGTAGGCCAAAACTACACGTATCATCTCTCCAGGAAATGTACGCATGCAAGCTGTATTTCAGGCTAATCATTTCCAGGAGCAAGAAGTTAAGCCTCTATCAAGACTTCTATATTTTTTCTTATTCATACCGATAGTGAAAAGCAAGCCAGGAAAATCTATTTCTCTGTGCTGCATAAACTGTTGTATGGTGGTTGATGGAGCTATTTTTTGAAGGAAACGCCTTTCTCTGAAAGAGATAGCGAGGTTCCTGAGGCCACCAGAGTGTAAGGAAGCTCTTCATATGCGCTTTAGATTCTTTTCGTGGTGGTATACGCTTGCCGCGCCTCCTCCAGTTTCAACAAGTGCTAGTCTTGAGCTACGAGAGGTGGTACGGCGAGGAAAAATGACAAGCATCATTCTCCTTGCTATTCTCATACTATTTTTGGTAACGCTACCTACATCTATCTTTGCCACAACGCAAAATCCATTCTTGTTATCTATTTTGTTGGTTGCTTTTGGTACCTGTGCTTTTGCTATCGTATTCAATCGACGTGGCAAAGTTACGCTTGCCAGCGCAATAATTGTGTTCTCAATTACCACAGGATTTTTTCTTGGCCTACTTAGTATTCCAGGAGGTATAGATATTGCTCGCCTTCCTGTGCTTGACTTACTTGTGATACCAGAAATACTTGCTATTTCTCTTTTACCACAAAAAACCATTTTCCCAATAACCTTTGCTAATTGTGTCTATATCTGGTATATTCTCACCTTTCCACATCATCCCCATGATCTTGAAACATTCTACTCTCATGGTGGTTATTATAGCTCGGTTGCTCGCCCTGTTATTCTCTTACTACTCGTTGCTGTCGTAACTTATGTTTGGGTTCGTGGGGCTACTCAGGCGATTGCACAGGCCGACCGCGCAGAGGAACTGGATATCGCGGTCAGGCAGCAACAAGTGCTGCTTGAAGAGGTTGATCGTCTTTATAAGGAGCAAGCATTAGCGGCCGTAACCGACGCAATCACCAATCTCCCCAATCATAGGGCTGTGATGAGTCGGGTTGAAGAAGAGGTAGCACGATGTACGCGAGCACAGGGAACATGTGCCGTCTTATTCTTCGACCTGGATCACTTTAAGCGCATCAATGATACCTGGGGACATCGTGCGGGCGATGTTGTTCTGCGTACTGTAGGCAATCGATTACGCACGGCCCTACGTAAAGAGGATTTTGTAGGGCGTTATGGTGGAGAAGAGTTCGCTGTGGTACTTACCAATGTTGATGTGAGCGAGGCTGTATCCACTGCCGAGCGACTGCGAGAAGCTATTGCTATGGATGCATGTATTTGGCAAGCAGAGAACGAAGCAGAGGGTACTACTAGCATGCCTATTCCTGTTACAACCAGTATCGGCGTCGCTCTCTATGGCTTGCATGGAGCAACCCGCGAAGACTTGCTTAAGCAAGCAGATCACGCCATGTATCGTGCCAAGCAGGGAGGACGAAATCGCGTCTGCGTTGCTGATCTTGAAGAGATGACACCTGCTATTCCGGCTGCGCTAGAGCCTATCGTCACGAAGCATACAGAGATTGCAACTGTCCAAGTTTTGGCGGCGGCTGCATTAGCGCATGACGTTGAAACGAGCACTCACGCCCAACGTCTGGTTGCACTGGCTGAATTAACTGCGCAAAAGTTACACCTTTCAGAGCAACAACTTCATATTGTACGCCTGAGTGCATTACTTCATGATATTGGGAAGATTGGCGTTCCCGACGCTATTCTCCATAAGCCTGGACCACTTACGAACGAAGAATGGGAGGTGATGCGTCGTCATCCAGAAATCGGACAACATATTCTTGTGCAAGCAGGGGGTGTTTTTGAAGCACTCGCTCAAATTGTTGTTGCCCATCACGAGCGCTGGGATGGTTGTGGCTATCCAAAAAAGCTTGCGGGAACATCTATTCCGCTTGTCGCACGTATCTTGACTGTTGTCGACTCCTTTGATGCTATGACCACAGAAC
>CAXTUE010000386.1:0-5129 GCA_964247355.1 uncultured Ktedonobacteraceae bacterium
GTACCAATACACATGAGCAAGAAGGTGAGAAGAAAAGTGAGCAGTAGTTGTCTCGCTCTTTTTCGACGATTCTGATTCCATAGGGCCATAAGCGTTTCTATCATGATTTTCCTATCCTATCCTCTATCATCCCGTACGTAGGGGTCTAATTCCATTACACCCTCATCCCCAATTAACAACTTTGGAGGTCTGTTGAAACATACCCTCAATCCCGTAAACAAAATCGCTTGCCGAGAGGGTGTAATAGAATTAGACCCCTACATGTACGTTTCATTGCACAAATTCTGCGTGTTGAGCGAGTAACGAGAGCGGTAGTGTCTCGATATCTTCTACCTCGACAACGTGCTTGCCAGTTTGTACGTGTGTTGTTTGCCTGCCATGGGCGGCATATCTAGCTTGTGTTGTGCGAGATGTATGCTGTAGTCCAGGCACGTAGGCTGGTGGTTGCGCGGGAAGTGAGGCCCGTTGATGGCGTTGGAATTGACGCAGAATGCCATCGAGGTACAGGGCGCATTCGAGTGGTCGTTGCATCTCGAAAACATGCCGCTTTGAGCCTGTGTCAGCCGAAAAGATGATGGCATTACGCAGGCGCGAAACGTTTGTCAGGCGCGCGTAGTCCAGAACGATCTGCCCTGCCCTACCCATAAAGATCGCACGCTTACTGGTGAGAATCAGTCGGCCTTGATCCGCCGCAGTATACACAGGTATAGTGGATGAGGTGACAGGTGTTGCACGGGAAAGCGTGACATCAGTACAGTAGTGGGCACTTTCCTGAGGCAACAGGCGCAACGGAACAGCTACAGACGGCAAGGTAGCAGCTTCTGCTTCTTGTGCGAGTTCATGTACATCAAATCCATACTTGCGTATGGAACGATGTGCTTTTGTACGTTGTTGGCTGCGCGTGTAGATGACATGCTGCTCAAGGTCCTGCAACCATGTGGGTGCTTCGATAGGGGCTGTTACAGCCTGTGTATACGTTTGCAGTGTCTTGTCGATAATGCTAGCCTGCTGCAAACGCGAGACCGCTTCTATTCTCCCGGTTGTCGACACTGTATTCGATCTGTCTCGATGACGGCGCGACCGAGAGGTTATAGAAGTTGTGTCTTCGCAGTAGGTCTCCAGATAAGCAATAATGCTTTTGGCATCTTCGATGGCGGCGATGCCACGAAGAGTCACATCTACTTTGCGAAAACGTAATTCGAGGCGTACCGAGGGAATATTCATGACGGTACGGTAGATTGCGCGGACATGCACAAGTTCATCAAGTGCATATATAGTTCCGTCTACATCAATACGGTCGTTATAAAGTACACATGTCCGTTTCCAGCCATAGCTACAGGTCACAAGAGGTTTGTTCGTGGTATTTTCGGGTCTAGCTTTACCTGAATTGTCTGTAAGGGGTTGCTTCTGTTGCATACATCCTCCCATCCTCCACACATTAATTTTGATAGATATACGATTCCTTTACCATCCCTACGAATCGAAACGAGGGGATATGAGGGTAGTAACGTCTATTGATACATCCATGAATATAGATTTTTAGCATTGGTGAATAAGATTTCGTGCATGCGGTGCGTACACGAAACCTTATTCACCAGTGTTATTTTTTGAAACGACGTAAAAACAATTTGCCCAGAATTTGCCAGATTGTGGGCCAGAGTTGTTCTGCGTCCTGGAGTTCTTGGGGGCGCGGGGCTTGATAGGGCGCGGCCCATCGGTCGCGCACGAAGAGGTCGGTGAGGCGACGGAAGGTGCTCTCGCTTTGTGGTAGTTGGTGAATCAGGGCACTACTGTACTCGTAGGGTGTTTGCCACACTTTGGGACCGAGGCCGAGAAAGCGCGCGAGATAGCAGATGCGCCAGTACATGCCGGAGATGAAAGTACTATTCTCGTAGAGGCTGCGCCACCAGTAGCGTCCGAGGGCCACAAACAAGAAGGCAAATGAAAGTGCTAATACAATCATAGATAGCGCGACGAGTAGTGATGAATTGATTGGTGGAATGAAAGATGCCTGTGTCCTCGATGGAGTCGTTACAGGTTTCTTAGGATGCGTTGGTGGTGTTTTAGCAGGAGGAATAGACGCTCCTGGCTTTGTTGGTACAGGTGTCAATTTTGGTGGTGTTGCCGTTGGTGGCGTAGTTTTGACGATGGCGGGGGCGAAGCCGGGCGTGGGGTCAAAGCTCACCCAGCCATAGGTGGGAAGATACGCCTGCACCCAGCTATGGGCATCATCGCCCTGCACAATCCAGAGCTTGCGTTGGGTGTCGAAATGGCCATGACTGAAGCCGCTTACAACGCGCGTGGGAATGCCCAACTGACGCGCCATGACACTCATCGCGGTCGCGTAATAGGTACAATAGCCTTTGCGGGTTTGCAGGAGCCAGTCAACCGCATCAACATTATTAGGAACCGCGACATTATCCAGCGAATAAGTGAACAGGTTCGGATCGCTGAGATGCCCTTCAAGCATTTTGAGGGCCGTATACGTGTCTTTCGCGCCAGAGGTCCACGCTTTCATTGTCTCCCGTTCGCTTGGCGAGAGGTCTCTGGGATACTGCGTATAGGCCGCTTCGAGGGCGGCATAGTTGCTATTTTTTGACCAGAAGTCGGTGTTTTCGGTCGGCAGTGGCACATCCTTATAGTAGGGCGAATCTTGCGTGACGGCGGGCGATACCATAGATGTCACTGTATAGCGTTCGCCGACGATCAAAGGGCTTTTCTGAGTCCACATGACGGTTGTACCATCGGTGACGCCATCGGATATGCCGTCGGTATAGGCAACGGTGTCGACATCGAAGGCTACAGGCTGGGCGGGTCCATAGATATAGGGCTTGAAACTTTGCGGCGGCTGTACCATCGTCACGGTTGTCTGAATCTGAGCAGTATCGCTACGCGTTACGTCCGTAGGGAGTGCAGTGTTAGCCGTATAGCCATGTCCACCATTGGCGTTGAGTGTCGAGGACCATGTGTGACCATCGAAGGCATTGTAGGTGAAGCCTTCGAGATTTTGCGGCCCATGCGTCGAGCTTGTGTAGCTGAGAACCTGACCGGTTGGCAAATGCACCGAGCCAGCGATGGTGAGCTGATCGCCAAAGAAGTTTGTTGGCGGCTGATAGGATTGGATGATTGAGCCTGGATTTTGTAGCGAGACATGACCATTAAGAATATTGGTCCACGCATTATTGAGATGGTCCCAGAAGGTTTTGCCGCTCTGCGATTGATCGACGATGGGCAGAACAGGGCTGAGCAGGACAACAGCGAGCGTCAAAATAGAGGCAACCTGCATGCACCGTGCTGTGATACTTCGCATCCATGTACGGTCAGTATGCAGTCCTTCGCGTCTCCACTGTGTTATTTGCGCAGTAAGCTGTGTTCGCGCAATCAGCAGCAAGAGGGCGAAGAGCAGTACGACAAAGAGCAGGGTCAGGTCTTGTTTCACGTAATTGAGGTTCACGAGCATGATCGAGCAGTAGACAAAGGCAACCAGCCACGGCAGGTGCGCGCGATAGATGAGCCAGCTACCGAAGTAGCCGAGAAAAAAGCAGAGGAACGAGAGGTAAAAAAAGAATACCATCTCCTCTACACCCGGCGTAGTCGCGGCACCGAGTCCACCCAGTACCACCGTACGCAAGTTGCCGAGCAGGACAAGCCAGGAGACGTGGAACGCGACATAGCTTGTGAGCCAGACCGAGAGCCAATGGCCGAGCAGACACGCGCCGAGATGCAGCAACGATTGCGGCATACGCGGCGTTTTGGCAACAACAAACCCGGTCAGCAAACCGATAAAGGGGCTGGCCAGCAGAGCCATACTGTGATCGACCCAGTTGGCGGCGATGACGGAGAAGGTGACGGTATAGACCGCGACCGCTAACAAGAGCAGCACGAACCAGCCTTCTGAGGGAACGATGGCGGACCGCTCCCGTGTCGACGCGCGCTTTACATGCTGGGATGTCGATATATGGGCAGAGAAAGAAGGTTGCATACCTTCTTGTCGAGACAAACGATTGGGTTCAGCAACACTTGACCGCATCAAGCACTCCTCTAGGTACAACAACCACATTGCTCTCTAAGTATATCTTGTATTGTACAGAAAAACACGCTATCCGCACAGGGGTAGTACAAATCTCTACGAAACAGGTGTAGGTTTTGTTAGAGTACATATACATGAACGTGGAATAGCAGGTGTAGTTGCGAGAAGCGGGACTTTGCGGGCGTAGACACGGGTAGTAAGTCAGGGTGCCCGCAAGGGGAAACGCCCCCATAAGCGTTAACTTAAGGCTCAAATGGGGACCAAGGCACCTGCAAGGGGAATGCTTTCACTAATAGGTTTTCTCAAAAGAGCACGATGTAGGAGAAGAAATGCTTGTAGGGACCGCATTCATCACGTCCGTTGCCCGCTCACACAACCGATGCGACGAGCGTAGGGACCGATGTATCACGTCCGTCTTTGGTCCCTCGGTATGCGGCGGACGGGATGAATACGGTCCCTACAGGCATTTAATGTCTCTCAAAAACCTACCGTTGAAAGCAAGGGGAATGCCCCTCCCATGCCTGAACGCGCCTCTGATGCTCTTTGGTCGTATGGGAGGGGCATTCCCTTGCGGGTGCCCTGGCTCAACCACAAACCTCTCTTCAGCTTACGTTAACGCCTATGGGAAACGCCCCTACCATACAACGTAGAGTATGTTGAGTTGGGAATCACTGACCAACCATCTACAAAGTAATTTCAATCTGCATAATTTTTGTAGCATTCTTAAGCTATAGGAAGCTCTTGTGTTTATTGCATAAGCTCTGCTGCGAGAGGCTCAGTGATGGACCTTCTGAGCGTAGCCTCTCGCACGGCTTCTGAAGAGGGATGAGCATGATTTTGTCGAAAAAGAGCACTTTTGGGAAGACCAAAAATTCCTTAAAAATGGAGCCTCTCGCAAACGCTTGCGTACCCCCGCTTCTGGTGCTATACTGCGGAGGTAGCAGTCTAAATGGGATGTTGAGTCCGGTGGGAATTGAGACATGCGAGTTTGTCAGCATGAGCGTTCTTTTCTCTCGTGTCTAAATGGGATGTTGAGTCCGGTGGGAATTGAGACCTGTCATAGGCTTTCTGGTATTTGCCTATCTCGGTAGGTCTAAAT
>CAXTUE010000387.1:0-5084 GCA_964247355.1 uncultured Ktedonobacteraceae bacterium
ATCATGTATGATAGGGTTAATCCCCTTATGAGCGTCCGTTAGAGCCAGTTACCACAGTATTTTGTTCATGTGCATCATCAGCTCCTATAAACGGTGCATTCCCTTCTCTGAATGAGTATACATAAAGATACTTTGGATTCAAAGGTTTTTTAGAGCTTTGTGTGTCAGCATGTATTGCGTCCTTTTCTTAGGTAAGCTAAACTAGGAAAGCTAAAGAGAATGTATATGCTGAAGGATGGCTTTCCAAATGGTTCAGTCAAATGGTAGTGGAAGTACAAGTGATATAAACTCGTCTCAAGTAATTGAAAGCTTCAAGCGAGCAGTGATAGATCGTTTTCAAATGAAGGTGGATCGTCAAGAGCTTGGCTATTCAGAGTATTTATTACTAGCAGAAGGCAAACGTAGTGGAGATGAGGCAAATGCGGTTGATACGCGCTTTGCTCGCTACACACTTGAATGGTTGGGACTTAAAGATAGCGATTAGCCGTATACGCAAAGAACAGGGAATACTCAAAGCTATTAGAAAGTAGGCGCAATATGTGGGAACACTATCTCGAACTCATGGAAGCCGACGCACAAACAGAACCAGCGTTTGTGCAGCAGTTCTATCCGCCTAACGCCATTCCCAGATATGCGTTGCAATCAATTCTGCCTCGGCTCAATGCATTAGGTGAGCAGGGATGGGAGATTGTGCAGGTTCAGCCGGTGATGCTGGGCAGGAATGGCGATGTCCTGGTTGATGGCTCGATGTCGGAGAAGTGGACGCGAACATATCTCTGCGTTTTCAAGAGATATACTGCGCCCACATCTCTACAGGTCGAGTAGTGTTATTGCTCTTCTGCCGTCTTACGCATGGTGGGGAAGAGAATCACGTCACGGATCGACTCCTGGTCCGCCATAAGAATCACGAGGCGATCAACGCCGATGCCGACACCGCCAGTTGGTGGCATGCCTGTTTCCATAGCTTCCAAGAAATCCTCGTCGAGGACCTGCGCCTCATCGTCGCCTTGAGCGCGTTGTCGTGCCTGATCCTCGAAGCGCGCACGTTGATCGAGTGGATCGTTCAACTCGGTGAACGCGTTGCCTAGCTCTAAGCCACCGACAAATGGTTGGAAGCGTTCAACCAGCCCAGGAACCTCCCGGTGCTGCTTCGCCAACGGCGAGATGTCCAATGGATAGTCTGTCAAGAACAGGGCTTGTTTTAATGCTGGAATATCCTTGCGAAACATGGCCTTCATAAGATCATCCACAAGACGACCCCAACCAAGTTTGGGGTCAACCTCAAAGCCATTGGTACGCATCTCTGCCGCTAAGCTGTCTCTATCAGGAAAGTGTTGCACGTCGATGCCTGTAAATTCGGCTATGGCATCGGTCAATCTCATACGCGGCCACGGCGGTGTCAGGTCGATCTCCGTGCCTTGAAAGGTGATACGTGGCGAGCCGTGTACCTCTTGCGCGACAAAGGCGATCATCTCCTCAACGATCTGCATCATCTTGTTATAGTCCGCATAGGCTTCATAGAACTCTAGCATAGTAAATTCAGGATTATGGCTACGGTCAATGCCCTCATTACGGAAATTGCGTCCTATTTCATACACGCGCTCAAAGCCGCCAATGATTAAGCGTTTTAGATACAGTTCAACGGCAATACGTAGATAAAGATCGCGGTCTAATGCATTATGATGAGTAACAAAAGGTCGTGCTGTTGCGCCACCATAGAGTGGTTGTAATATAGGTGTTTCAGCTTCAATGTAGCCGTGTTCATCAAGATAACGCCGTAGCGCGCTGATAGTGCGGCTACGGATGACAAACACTTGCTTTACCTCGTCGCCATTAGCGAGCAGGTCGAGATAGCGTTTGCGTTGCCGGGTCTCCTTGTCCTCAAGCCCATGATACTTTTCTGGTAGTGGGCGTATGCCTTTTGCAAGAATGCGATAATCAAGAACGTGTAGAGTGCGTTCTCCTCTGTTCGTTGTAAACAAGAAGCCGCGACTTTGAATGAAATCGCCGATATCCAGCATTTTCACCCTTTTGTATGCCTCTTCTCCTAAATCGTTAATTGCAAAGTAGAACTGAATGCGCCCTGTCCCATCTTCAATAGTTACAAAAGTAATCTTACCACCTCTGCGTATCAGACGAATACGCCCCACAAGGGTAAAGGAAGCGTCGGCTCCCTTTTGCTGGTAGTCGTCGAAATTCTCAAGCACCTCGGCGATAGTATGTGTACGCTCCGTAGTGGTGGGATAGGGATTAACGCCCTGTTCCCGCAGATCATAGACACGCTGTATACGTGTTTCTCGTTCATCTGGCATAATGGTCTTCTGTTTCCTTCCGTACAATATATTAAGCAAGTGGCGTAGTATGTTCATATTTCATCTTGATGCGCCCTATTGTAACATCGTTTGTCTTTGCTGGGTAGAGAGAGTAACACAAAAAACGAACACAAGGATAACCGGACATCTGTGTGAGAGTATCCGACTGCCCTTGTGTTCGTTTTTTGTGTACAGAGATTACGCGATAGAAAGAATGGTGTATTCCTTCACGCCGCCGGGCGTCGAGACAATCACAAGATCGCCTACTTTATGACCCAGCAGTGCTTTTCCTACCGGAGATTCGTTTGAGATGCGGCCCGCGCGTGGGTCGGCCTCGAATGCACCAACGATGCTATAGTTATACTCTCTGTCATCGGGTGTAGAGAGGCGCAATACAGAGCCGAGTGTCACTACGTCGCTCTCGACGCGGCTAATCAGCTTTGCGCGCACAAGCATTTGCTCTAACTCGTAGATGCGATTCTCAAGTCGTGCGTGTTCAACTTTGGCGTCTTCGTAGGCCGCGTTGTCAATCACATCGCCCGCGTCCTTTGCGTCGTGTAAATACTGAGCAACTTCGGCCCTTCTGGTGGTGCGCAGATATTCCAGTTGACTGAGTACGTTCTGCCGACCATCGTCAGTCAAGAATACGTCTGAAGTCTCCATGTTATGTCCCCTCTATGTGACGTTTCCAGCGTCACACTACTTTGTGCCACCTTACTCCGTGGGATAGCCAATATCGCCCCACGTAATACAGACACGCTCACCTGAATGACGCCGGCGGAACAGTTCTCCGGTATCATCCACATCTTCTGCGATACCGCCCAGCACGGTATCTCCCTGTCGCACCTCTATCGTGCGACCCAACGTCGATAAACGACTGCGCCAGCGTTCCCGTATCAGTCGAGAAACTGGCCCCCAGTGGGCGCTGACTTCCGTGTCAGAACTGGGTAGAATTGAAGAGGTAGAGTCTTCTTGCAACGAGATATAGGATGTTTCAATATATTTTAGTAACTGCGAGATGCATGTTTCTCGACGTACACGATAGCCACAGGCTTCCTCTAGCGTTATAGCTTTTTGTATCAGGTCCGATGCAACCTCAGTTGGATAGCTGTGTGCATTGATGCCGATGCCCATGATTGCGACTAAGCGACCCGCACGAGTATGGGTTGTCTCGATCAGAATGCCCGCCACCTTGCGTTCACCTATAAGAACGTCGTTAGGCCATTTAATCGTCGCGTCTATTTTGCAGACGGTCTCGATTGTATCCACTACCGCTAACGATGCCAGCATGACGAGTAGCGAGAGTGGAAAGCGCGGGAGAAGGACAGTAGATGAGAGTATATTGTAGCCGAACGAATCGACCCACTGTCTTCCAAGTCTACCACGTCCTGCAGTTTGACTATCGGTGAGAACTACAAAGCCCTCGCCCGCGTTGCCCTCCTGTGCCAATTTCATTGCCAGTGTATTGGTTGAGTCGAGAACAGGCACATACTGTAGGCGTTCTCCGCGTCCGAAAAACGCTGTCTCCAGTTGTTGCTGTATTCTTTCGATACTAAGTGCCGTTGCCTTGAAGTTATTGCTATTTTCTCGCTCTACCACCAGATGCACTCTCATTCATATATTGTATTCTCGGCGCGAGCATGAGCCATCAGGAAGAAAATGTAATATATGCGCGTCGCATAGAGGGTGTGCATGCGCTGTATACACTGGGGAGAGCATATACATATGTATGCACAAAACGAAATACACTTAAATGTGTATAAAAATCCCAGGGTAACAACAAAGTTCTTCATCGTCACCCTGGGCGTACTGCACAAGCAGGAGTGGATTACACTAACTGCCAGTGTTGATTATCAACCTTCACTCGACAACGAAGCCGAGTTTCAGCGAGATGGACTCCGTTCGCTAGAGCGAAACCCCTCTCGACTGGAAGATGTGAGAACCTACAACGCTGCTTGTGCAGCGACTACAATGATCCATTCACATCACCTCCTTTCGATGTCCGTATTATATATCGGATTTTCTTGCTTGTCAAGCTTTTCTGAAAATTCACTCATCATATGTATTTATGCTTGTGGCTACTCCCAGGCTAATCGCTCTACATGCTACTACTAAGCACTACAGCGATAAGATGAAAAATTATTCATGTATCTGTATCTCGTTTTACTGTGTAGACACCACAAAATTCGATATGCGTATACCTTTTCATTCTTTTGCTCGCGTTTCGTAGAGAGGAGGTCGGCAACACTGGAAAAAGTAGTAAATCTTTGCTATACTTTGTTTAGTAGCATCTTTTGTTGTAGTGAAAACGTGGTAGGAAGTGAAGAGAAGTATTGCTACAGCCCCTGTTGTTATCCAAATTTGTAATCAAGACCACTCGTATTTAGAGGTTCACTTCCGTGTACCTCTCTCTTTGCGTAGGAATATTCGGAAAAGGACTTCACGGGGAGCATTTTTGTATCCTTTACAAGCGTTTATAGAGAAATTTTTACACCATAGAAGGAGGACTTGTATATGCAACAGCAGCAGCAGTATGTAGATTTGCTCATCGACGCCCTCCTGGACGAGGGTTTTACGGTAGAAGAGGCGCACAGTCTTATTCAACTCCAGGAAGAGTATGAGAGGCGTTTAGCAACCGAAGAGACAAACTATCATCGTTTTGTCCGGTGGCTCGTTGAACATGGGCGACTAAGTGATTGGTAGCAGGATAAGCACGAGCATGACAGGGGCGAGCCGCAGTCACTACTATACATAACAGAGCGTGTATAGTAG
>CAXTUE010000388.1:0-5072 GCA_964247355.1 uncultured Ktedonobacteraceae bacterium
ACGTACCCGTGTGCTTAATAACGCGATTTAGGGTGTGTTCAAGTTTCAGCATGTAACAGGGTACTATAAAGTGCTGGCAATTCCATATAGAGCTACTACTTTACTTTGTGTAGTAACTCTTTATTGGTAATCATACACGACGAGGAACTAGATGGCAAACGAACTACGCATATCACCTATCACAGGTATCGGCGAAATTCCGCAAGGGACCGATCTGGGACAACTTATATACGACGCTCTACTTGCTCAACATTTGCAGCTTGAGCAAGGGGATGTGCTGGTCATAACACAAAAAATCGTCTCTAAAGCCGAGGGGCAACTGGTCAACCTGGACGAAATTGAGCCATCGGAATTTGCGCGTATCGCGGCCCAGCAGAGCAAAAAGGATGCACAACATCTCGAAGTAGTGTTGCGCGAGAGCAAGCGCATTGTGCGTATGGACCATGGCGTCCTCATCAGCGAGACGCATCACGGCTTTATTTGTGCCAATGCCGGTGTCGACGAGTCAAATATCGGTGGCAAACGTCAGTTAGCATTGCTTCCCGTCGACTCTAATCGCTCAGCACATGAGATTCGAGCGCGTCTGCAACAGTTATCAGAAAAGCAACCCGACATCGCCGTTATTATTTCCGATACATGGGGTCGTCCGTGGCGTTCTGGGCAGGTCAATAATGCAATTGGTGTGGCAGGTATGGAATCTGTGGTTGACTATCGTGGTCAAATTGACCCCTATGGCTACGAATTACAAGCTAGCGCCATCGCGGTCGCCGATGAGTTAGCCGCAGCCGCCGAGCTTGTGATGGGCAAGATTGATCGCGTCCCTGTCGCTCTCATTCGCGGATATGCATACATTCCATCCGAAAGTGACGCCACGACGTTGATACGTGATGGCGCATCAGATATGTTTCGCTAAACAACTCTATTCAGAAAGTGACATGGCGTGACCACACATTCCGAAATACGACCAGAAACACAACCGCAGCGCACATCTGACCTTGCCACACTCTTACGTAGTCGGCGGAGTGTGCGTAGTTATAAACAGCGTCCTGTAGAGCGGAAGCAGCTAGAGCAGATAGTGGAAGCGGCGCGTTGGGCACCTTCACCACACGGGAGACAACCGTGGCGTTTCGTCGTCCTAACACGACAGGAGCCAAAACAAGTGCTCGCCGACAGCATGGGCCAAACGTGGCAACGGACTCTTGAGATGGACGGACAAGACACAGCGATTATCAACATGCGCCGCGAGAAAGCGCACCAGCGCGTCTTGAATGCACCAGCAATCATTATTCCTTGTCTCTATCTGGAAGACCTTGATACATATCCCGATGAGCAAAGGCAAGCAGACGAGAAAACGATGGCGGTACAAAGCATAGGTGCGGCAATACAAAACATGCTACTCATGACCTATGACCTTGGCCTTGACGCTGGTTGGATGTGCGCTCCACTATTCTGTCCTGACGTTGTATGTGAAGCATTAGAGCTAGATACCCACCTGATTCCACAGGCATTGATTACGGTTGGATACGTTGCTGCTGATCCGAAACGACGTGAGCGGCTTCCGTTAGATAGTTTGATTGTACGTTTTGATTGAGGGAAAGAAATGATTGTTGTTCTCGCGGGTGGTGTTGGCGCGGCCCGCTTCTTACAGGGACTCGTGCAAGTTGTGCCACAAGAGCAAGTAACTGTGATTGTAAATACCGGTGATGACCGCGACTTTTATGGTCTGCACGTCTCGCCTGATAGCGACATAGTGATGTATACCCTTGCGGGGATGGTTGACGAAACACACGGCTGGGGAGTGCGTGGCGATACGTATAACACAATGCAACAACTGACACAATACGGTGAAGAAGACTGGTTTATGCTGGGTGATCGCGATCTTGCGACACACATTCATCGTACTCACCTGTTGCGCGAGGGCAAAACGCTAAGCGAGGTCACTGAGAATATTCGTACGCAACTCGGTTTAGGTATACGTATCCTGCCAATGAGCGATTCTCACATCGCAACTCATATTCAAACACCTGCAGGACTACTGCACTTCCAAGAATACATGGTCAAGCGACGCACGATTGACGAAGTACAAGATGTTGTCTTTGTGGGCGCGCAGGACGCTAAACCAGCCCCTGGTGTGCTCGATGTGCTCAAAGAGGCGGATGCTATTTTACTTGCCCCTAGCAACCCGATTGTCAGCATCGGTAGTATTCTATCTGTCCCCGGCGTACATGATGTGCTGCACGAGACAAGCAGCATGGTAGTAGCTGTCAGCCCAATTATTGGCGGCGCGCCGATCAAAGGACCCGCCGACAAACTTATGAGCGGACTCGGACTTGATGTGTCTGCCGTCGGTGTAGCGCGTCGGTATCGCGACTTCCTGGACGTAATGGTCATTGACGAGCAGGACAAGAAGCTTGTTGGCGCGATTGAAGACCTGGGCATTCCAACCGTCGTCACAGATACCATCATGCGCGATAGTGCCACGAAAAAGGCTCTTGCTCACACTGTTTTACAGGCTGCTGGCCTCTCATACTAAATTTCGTTTACGAAGAAAATACAATGCTTATGTACCATGCACTTATTCCAGTAAAGGCGTTGAGCGAGGTCAAAAGTCGACTCGCTCCACATCTAACAATCTATCAACGAGAAGAGTTGGTCTTGACCATGCTCAACCACGTCATTCAAACACTGCTAGATTGTCCTGCACTAAAACGCGTTTCGGTCGTGAGTCCAGACCAACGCGTTTTAGACTACGCACATATGTGGGGAGCCTACACGCTTTTGGAGGAGCAGCAAGGTCATAATCCCGCGCTGCAAGCGGCTGCAAGACGCGAGCTTGCCGAAGGTACAACGGCATTGCTCACCATCTCTGCCGATCTTCCACTGCTACAAACAAGCGATATCGAACGTATGTTGCTGGCTTCTCAGCACTACCGCGTAGTGCTTGCACCTTCGCAAGAAGGAACAGGCACAAACGCGGTGTTAATGCGTCCGCCATTAGCACTGCCATATGTGTTCGGGCCGAATAGTCTCCAACGCTATCAGGAAGAGGCCGAGCGGCGCGAACTGCTGATAGCCCAGGTGAAACGCCCTGGCCTCTCCCTCGATGTCGATACGGTTAAAGACCTTGAACTCTTCCGTCGCTACGAAGAGGAGGAGCAAACGGCAGCTCATATCGTCGATGTCGCGTATTTGCTCTAAAAGAAAAACTTTTGCTGTCTGTGGGCGTATTTCCCAGTAAGCACACTATTTTTTGTGGAAGAGGACAGCTATTCGTACTTCTATTCGCAAGTGAGGCACCTGAAAGTACTCCTGATGCGCTCTGAAGAGAAGCCAGAACATCCCCTGTTTTTCCTGATTGACGAAATCTTCAGAGGTTGCGCTGTAGAAAATCTCTTGACATTGCCGTAACGTCAAACAGTACACTCCTTGTATGTATAGTTCTATACGAGGAGGAACACATATGTTTCGTATTGGCGAATTCTCCAAAATTGCCCAAGTTTCAGGACGACTGTTACGCTATTACGATGAGATTGGATTGCTTATCCCTGAATCTATCGACCCAGAAACGGGATATCGCTACTATAACGCACGACAGTTGCCCCAACTTAATCGTATTCTGGTCTTGAAAGAACTTGGCTTATCGCTTGAGCAGATCGCCCAACTGCTTGAACAGGACATGTCATCCGACGAGATTCGAGGAATGCTGGCTCTACGTAAAGCCCAGATCGAGCAATCGATACAGGAAGAGATGGCAAGGTTGCGCATCGTGGAAACACGGCTACAACAGATCGACACTCATGGGCTGGTACAGGAACCTGATGTCGTCCTCAAATCCGTTCCAGCACAACAATTCCTCGCGCTACGTGAAGTGCTGCCTGGTATGAGTGCAATACGGCGTCTCGTTCAGCACATCTACACAGTTGTTCCATCGGTCGTAGGACACAATAATCTTAGTAATATTGCCGTCATTATTCATTCGCCAGTGTATGATCCCGAAGCACTCGATGTCGAAATTGGCTACCTCCTCACCGGAAAAGCTCCGAAGTCGGTCAGGCTCTTTGAGGAACGTGTGTTGACTCTACGTGAATTGCCCGCAATCGACACGATGGCAACGCTTGTGCATGTAGGGCGGGTAGATGACACTCATAATGGATATGGCGAGCTAGGGACGTGGATTGAGCGAAAGGGATGGCATATTAGTGGAGTAGGACGGGAAATCCTCATGCAACTGCCACTGGCTGGTGAAGAGGCTGAAGCGGTGATCGAGATTCAACTACCAGTGAGCAAAATCGACGAAAAATTGGGGCTTGACTTTGACGTAACGTCAAACCGTACACTGTAAATGTGGTCGTGGAAGCGATCACAGGAACACAGATGTTGACCGTGTTTCGTTAAAATTATCATATAGGGAACTACCATGACCACTCTTGACACGTTGACACAACGCAACGCCGACTTCGCCGCGCATCGTTTCATCGAGGGCTTACCTATGATGCCAAAATTGAGGACCATGATTATTGGCTGCGTCGATCCGCGTGTCGATCCCGCCAACCTCCTGGGCCTTGAGCCTGGGGAAGCTATTGTGATACGCAACATCGGGGGTCGAATCACTCCAGCAACATTGCAAACGATGGGTATGCTCAGTGCCATAGCTCAGGTTCAAGGAGCAAATCCCGGAAGCGGATTTCACCTTCTCGTTCTTCATCACACAGACTGTGGAATTACTCGCCTCGAGGGGAAACCCGATATGCTGGCAAGCTACTTTGGCATCGAAAAAGGAGAACTGGAAACCAAAGCTATTCCTGATCCTCGAACCTCAGTTGCAGTCGATGTGGCCGTACTCAGAGCGAATCCGGCTTTACCCGGTGACTGGCTTGTTTCTGGGCTTGTTTATGACGTAGTGACGGGGCGAGTTGAAGTCGTTGTGCCAACTGCTTCACTAAAAGAATAAAAGAGTCACGTGTGAAGAATGCGCGCGCATCCGAGCAAACGCTTTCCACAACTTTGCGCATGTTGACGATGTGGGAATGCCGCTCTGCCTATATATCCAAAAGGAGCAAATCATCATGAAG
>CAXTUE010000389.1:0-3392 GCA_964247355.1 uncultured Ktedonobacteraceae bacterium
TGATCGCAGAGGGCGTACGCGTGCGTCTCGTCAAGGGTGCTTATAAGGAACCCGCCGACATCGCCTTTCAGCAAAAGAGCGAGGTTGACGAGAATTATATACAATTGATGCTGATGCTGCTCGCGAAAGGCAACTACCCCGCCATTGCCTCGCATGACGAGCACATTATCCAGGCCGCGACAACCTTTGTGCGTGACAATGGTATCAGCAAGCAGGCATTCGAGTTCCAGATGCTGTATGGCATCCGGCGCGATATGCAAGAAAAACTGGTGCAACAGGGCTACGACATGCGCGTCTACGTCCCCTACGGCTCGCAGTGGTATCCCTACCTGATGCGCCGCATGGCCGAACGGCCCGCCAATCTCGTGTTTGTGATGAGCAATGCCATAAGATAGTGCGGTCAGGTCAATAAAAAATTCATTGGCGCGAGTACTCGCGCCAATGAATTTTTTATTGACGTGTTATTTCCTGTAAGAGCCACGAATTGCCATCGGGATCACTGAAGCCTGCGTATTTCACGCCACCCATATCATCAACTCCTCCAACTTGAACGCCTCGGCTCACAAGTGCTTCACGCGCCTGATTAATGTCATCTACAACCAGATGCACTGCCTTGACCGTTCCCGGTTGCATATCTGTAATTTCTCCCATACCTGTTCCAATCACAATCGAGCACGCTGATCCCGGTGGTGTGAGTTGTACAATTCGCATTCCATTCCCCGGCTGCACGTCATGGTCTACATGAAAGCCGACCTTCTCAGCGTAAAAAGCCTTAGCCCGTTCAACATCAGAGACCGGTACTGGCACCAATTCAAGTTTCATATCCATAAGTATTTTGCCTCCTTACAGCTTTTTGAGAAGTTCCTCAAGCCGATCATAGGTATCACTCGCACCACCTTCCATGCCACTCTGTAGTACACTGTCGCGGTCAATAACCGACTGGTAGACCGATTGAATGCTCATTTGAGTTCTTCCGCCAGGTAATGTCTCAAGCCTCATCGTCTCAAGCGTTACATGACCTGTCTCAGGTAAACCCTCAAACTCAAAGGTTTGAATAACACGCTCAGGTGCGAGAATTTCGTGATAGACGCCGTGAAACCCGTATTCGTTGCCCTCGGCATCACGATTGATAAACCGCCATTGACCTCCAGGCCGCACATCCATCTTGTCAACTTCTGTTGTCAGGTATCTCGGTCCCCACCATTGCGAGACAAGCGCAGGGTCCATACATGCCTTAAAAACGAGTTCTCGCGCTGCATCAAACTCACGCGTGATAACGATTTCTTGTTTTCCTGGTTCTGCGATAACCTTGATTGTTTTTGTTGCCATAGCAGTTACTCAGATTCCTTTCTTTTTTCTCTCTCAAGAACTTCGTCCAATGCGTCGAAACGATTGCTCCACTTCTGCTGCAAGTGCTGAACCCACACTTCAAATGCGGATAATGTGTGTGGATTGAGACGGTACACATGTTTTTGCGCACGTTTTTCCATCTCCACCAGATCGGCCTCACGCAACACCTTGAGGTGTTGTGAGATCGCCTGTGGACTCACTGGGAATCGCTCATAAATCGCGGTAGCAGTGAGTTCACCGCTACTGGCAAGCAACTCCAAAATGTTCCTTCTCGTGGGATCAGCCAGCGCAACAAACATATCCATACAAGTATTATAAAACATTTACTTAATTAAGTAAAGTCTTTAGTACATGTCACAAAAACAAGGCAACCATTGTAGTTGCCTTGTTTTTGTGACATGTACTAAAGACTTTTACATCTTCACCCTTCGCCACAATGCGCTCCACTCCGGTTTGCTGAACGATGAAAGCTCGCGTTCCTCTGCCCGTGCAAATGTTTCCATCGCTTGAAAGCGACCCCGGAACTTGCGGTTTGCTTTGCGCAACGCCTCTTCCGCGTCGATTTTGTAGGCTCGTGCCAGACGTGACACCATGTAGAGCACGTCGCCCATCTCTTCTAGCACATGTTCGGGCGTGTCCGCCTCGCGCAGCTCTTGCAGTTCCTCTTCTAGCTTTGTGTAGACGGCATCCATCGTTTCATAATCAAAGCCGACTTTTGCCACACGTTTCTGGTATTCTTGCGCGATAATTAGCGCGGGCGAGGCTTGCGGCACATTATCAAGTATGCTCTCCTGCTGTACGTCCTTGCCGGCTTTGATGCGTTCCTCGCGTTTGATCGCCTCCCAGTTTTGCACAACTTGATTGGCACCGCTTACCTCGACATCGCCAAAGATATGTGGGTGACGCCGAATCATCTTCGCGTTGATGTGCTCGTAGACATCGCCCAGCGCAAATTCTTCGGCCTGTCGTGCAATCTCGGCATGCAGGTAGACCTGTAGGAGTAGATCACCAAGCTCTTCGGCAAGCTTTTCCATGTTGTTCTCTTCGAGTGCCTCGACAACCTCGTACGTCTCCTCAATGACGTAGCGCGTCAACGTTGAATGCGTTTGCGCACGGTCCCACGGACAGCCATCGGGGTCGCGCCTCAAACGCATGATAAGATAGCGTAAGGTTTCGGGGAGACGCAACGCCTGCATCTCGTCGGTTGGTGGCACATACAACGTGCTTAAATGGTTCGCATACGTGTTGCGATCAAGCTCATAGAGTGGCATTTCGATAACGGTCTCGTCACTTTCAGCACCTGTAGCGTTTACGCTAGCGGCCCGCACCAACTTGACAGGCCATTCATCGGGATAGCACTCGCTCAGCGCAAGTTTGACCTCGCTAGCAAGCCGCCGGTTGTATACCTGCGTGACAAGCAGGGGGATAGTGGGAATAACCTTGCCCGCGATTTCATCTGGACGTAGGGCCGCGAGCGTGGTGGCATCAAGCAATTGTGTACCGGCATCGAACGGATCAAGTCCAACGGCGGTACATACTGGCTCGATAAATGAAAGGCCCGCGACGATAGTTGTACTCAACCCCTGCTCTTTCGCCAGTCGCAGCACAAGCTGCACCGAAGACTCTCCAATCAATGGATGCCCCGGCACCGCATAGATCACCGGATGCTGTGTTGCTAGCTCACACACTTTCTCCGCAATCTGTTGATAGAGCGTACTCCAATCCGCCGACTCCTCATACAACGAGTCGAACGAGGTTATCTGTAGCGCGGGAATTTCCGCCTTGAGGGGTTCAACCGTTGGATGAATAATAGTGCGAAAATATACCATCTGCTGCTGTTCCGCCGCCTTTGCAAGCAACGTACGAGCTTGTAGTGTCAGGTCATGTATCGAACCCGGACCGAGGCCCAGAATAGTAATTGCTGCTGTCATGTGGTTATGGATTCTCCTGATAAAGTCACATCCAGGGCACCCCCCAAGGGGATGCCCCCCCCCAAAACCAGCGATAGGGGTTGGGGGGGGGCTTTCCCATTGGGGGGGCCC
>CAXTUE010000389.1:3402-5060 GCA_964247355.1 uncultured Ktedonobacteraceae bacterium
GAGCTATCGTGTATGGGAGGGGCATTCCCCTTGTTGGTGCCCTGGTTCCTGCCAAATGTCGTCTAACGATATAGATAGTAGGCGAATTCTTTTGTTAAATTGTATCACATATAGTCTTCCCGTATTCTAAACTTATTCCCTAGCCTCTTGACAAAATTCCTTCGATGTTCTACTATTACAAATGAGTTTGTAGTACAAAGTCATTTGTAGCAACAAAGAAAGACGTGGCTATGATCGTACCAAAGCAAAGGCTACAAGAACTTAGGCGTATACGTGTCGTCACGAAAAACTACGCTGTGCTTCGTGGCTTGCAAAACGTACCATTTGGAATACTCTTCCTGTTTGTCGCAGCACTTGAATTAAAGTGGCTTAATCTGCCAGATGGATCGTTAAACCTCGCAATAGTTATTGGCTTCATCGTGTTTTTGGCCTGTATAGCTATTTATCCGGCGATTGGTAGATATTATGACGGCATGTTTGGTAGCGTACAGCAAGCATCATGTAGTCCTCTGGATAGATGGATTACGAGCTTGAGTATTGCGGTTCTTGGTGCCGGTGGTATACGTATTGACAAGACACTTGATTTGCCGGTTAGTGCAACTGGTCTCGCATTGGCACTTATTCTCCTGATACTCTGGTGGAAGACGAACGAGTTTCGTACACATTTGCTTGTGCTTGCATATGTAATGGCACTCCTCGGTGTAGCACCACTACTAGGTTTTCCAGCTTTTCATACTTTCTTCATTCCAGGAAATGGCGGCTACGAACTTTTCTTTGGTGTAATGATGACGGTTGGCGGCCTCTGTGACCATCTCCTTCTGCTTCGTACCTTTAGAAAAACACAACGAGTATATCAATCATGACAAAACCATTTGAAGAACTCTCAGAGATGAATAGGCTCATACACGAGCCGGTACGCTTGGCAATTCTGACATCACTCTCTGCCTGTAACAGTGCTGAGTTCCTCTTTCTACAGAATATGCTAGGGTTGACGGTTGGCAACCTGTCCAGCCATCTTGCGAAGCTCGAAGAAACTGGTATGGTGGAGATTCAAAAACAGTTTGTAGGCAAGAAGGCCAGCACAATGGTCAGCCTTACAGAAAAGGGACGTAAAGCAACTGAACGCCACTGGCAATTATTGGAACAGTTACAGAAAAGTGCCGAGCAGATGACTTCACTACAGGGGAGTGACTCAATAAATCTGGGAGGAATGCCATCATGATTACACTTCTTACCTCCAACAGAGATACCTCAACGCTGCTACGTAAGGCCATCATTGTTCTCCTTGCTATCGTGCTTGCTGCTATCATTTTTGTTCCTGGGAAAAACTGGAATGAAGGACCAGCACCAAGCCTGACAGGAAAAGTTATAAGCGTCACGCCAGCCACGCCACAAGAAAAAGCTCAGGACGCTACAAGATTAGGAACAGTCCTCATCCAGCGAGCAGATGGCTATCAACTCTTATTAAGAGTGAAACATGCACTTGGAGATGGGTGCCTAGGCGATAGTACACTACATTTAACTGATATTAAGGTCGGAGAGACGGTCACAACTCGATATTGGCTCGATACTCCTGATACTCCCTCAAACCCTCATAAAGGTGGGGCCGTGTATATAGACGCAAGGTGTTAGCGACAAAGCTCCTATGGTGTAATGAA
>CAXTUE010000390.1:0-5057 GCA_964247355.1 uncultured Ktedonobacteraceae bacterium
TATGGGTAGTGGCAGTGCCGCGCTGTGCGAATGCAGAGGGCATTGTTGCGTCCTGTATGACACTTAGCACGATAAGCTGGTGAGCGGAGCTATGTTGCTGTACAAGCGAAAGTGCCGAGATGTGTGCGGGTGAACGTAATCCTGATTCTGCTGATGCTGTCCAGCCATTGGGTAGCTGTAGTTGAAAACCCAGTTTGGTATCTTGATAAGGCTGTCCGGCCAGAACAGGTTTAGCGGTAGGAGTGCTCTGCGCTACTTTTGTGGATGTGCTACTGATCGTTGTTGCTATTGTGGTTTGAGATGCACATGAGGTTATAATAAGTAGTGCGAGCAGAAATAGTATATTTAGAAAGATGTTTCGGAAATGCTGCCTCATATGTCTGATACTCCAGACTGTTTCTATCCTATTCAATATGTCTCATTATACAACGTTTTAAGGCTCAAGAGTATCTTGTGCTTGTGGTATGCTATTGATGAATTATGTCCCGTTACTGAAAGGAGACTTTTTCATGGCAGAACCGTTTGAGTACATTTCTCATGCACGTCTTGAGTATAAAGACGGCTATCGCAATGCCTATTTAGGCGAGGTTGCGGAACCTGTAGTATATGGTGTGCAGGGAAAACTGCGCGAGTATTATGGTGCGAAAGAGGGACCGCCAATTGCCTCGACACTGGACCACATTGTTGCCGCCGTTGCTGGCTGAATGTACGGCACACTTGCCGGTGCCCTGTCAGGGCGCAAGATTCGTTTTGATCGTCAGAAATTTACCGCCACTGTCGATGGACATATCGTTGGGGTAGGCAAAACTATCCGTATCGAATCCATTGTCGTCCACTATGACCTGTCTATTTCTGCTGAAGACCGTGAAGCCACAGAACGTGCTCTTAGAGTTCATCCCGAAGGTTGCCCTGCTCATCAAAGCGTCAAGGGAGCTATCAATGTGACGTGGGATGCTATGTTGCATGTAGGTGATGAAATGATGTCTTTAAAGAGCGAAGAGGCTCAGGTATAAACAAAATATGCAGAAAAATGGCGAAAGCCATTTTTCTGCATATTTTGTTTATACTGTTAACACAACTTTGCCGGTTGTCTTGCGCTCCGCTATAGTTGTGTGAGCTTCGGCGGCTTGCTCAAGCGGGAAGGTGTGGCCGACGATGATACGGAGCTTGCCCGTGGCGAGATACTGCATCAGGGCTTGCGCGGCTTCGGCTATTTTGTCGGGATGGTTCATCCAGGCGGTGAGCCAGTAACCGACGACGGATTGATTTTTATACATCAATTGAAGGCCGGAGAATTGTACCATCTGCCCACCAGCCGCACCGTAGACAACCATGCGACCAAAGGGGGCGAGAACTTGCAGGCTCTTCTCGGCGATATCTCCACCAACCATTTCCAGGATAACGTCAGGCCCTTTGCCGTCCGTTGCTTTCGTGACTTGCTCGGCCCAATCGGCCTCTTTATAATTTATAGCTGCATCGGCTCCAAGCTCACGTATAAGCTCTAGTTTCTTGTCGTTGCTCGCTGTACCGATCACGGTTTTGGCACCCATCAGTTTTGCGAGTTGAACGGCAAGCGTGCCAACACCGCCAGCAGCAGCGTGAATTAAGACGCTTTCACCCGCTTGCAGGTGGGTCGACTCATGGAGCAGTTGATAAGCAGTAAGTCCCTGTACTGGGAAGGCTGCCGCACTATTGAAGTCGAGCGTGTCTGGAATAGGAATGACTGTATTAGCGGGAGCGGTCGTATATTCGGCGTATCCACCAGGAGTGAGTGCGACGATACGGCTTCCGATAGCGGGTGATGTAACACCACTGCCTAACTCTTCGACAGTGCCTGCAACCTCAAAGCCCATCGTCATAGGTGTATGCGTGCGTGTCAGGTACATGCCTTGTCGTTGCGCAAGATCGGCGTAGTTGATACCTGCTGCCGCAACTCGAATCAGTACTTCACCAGCTTGGGGTGTTGGTTTCTCTATGTCTTCGAGGTGCATTACCTCTGGTCCACCTGTCTCATTAATACGAATAGCTTTCATGTTTTATATCCTTTCTCATACATGACTTGTAGTAGTCTTTTCTGATTGTATCATCCATGCGACCTTCAAAGTAGATGTTTCCTCTGCAATAGCTGAAGATTAAGGTTGTATAAGGGCAGATAACGTAGAAAGCATCACTCATAGCATAATAGTTGTCACTTTCTACACTATTCGCTCTTAAACGTTAGTTTCTGCTGAGAAAAATACAGGGTGTTACACATCTGTATTATTTTTTCTGTATTTTAACGTGATAAAAATAGAGAAACTGTGTACCCACAATCTCGCGCTCCAAACGTCCTTGTAGCATAAAGTCTCTTTTAATTCCTCCGTATTTCATTATGTTTACATAAACATACCTAGAAAATCGTCTGTATGCTGATTGCTGAGAAAAAAGTACCGAAACGTTCAACTCTTTCGATACTTTGCACTGCAAGCTGTACACTAGTAGTATGTGTCCAAAATAGTAAAGCCTGTTTTCTTATCTAACAAGCATTTTTCGGTCTCTTTCCTGCAATTTTACGCAGGTATTTTTAAAGAGGTATTCTTTCGGAACGGACGAGTAGGAATGGGAAAAGTAAGGGGGAAATGTCGCATGAGAGCAACGAAAGAAGAGTGTTTCTATGAAGGTTAACTCGGTTTATCGAATGAACAGGCAAGGTGAATAAATGGACGCGAAGCGAAATCGCCAAAGGCAATTGATTGCGAAGCGATTTACACAAAAATTTTTCTCTTTCAAACCAAACAGTCGTAGTGTGCGAAATTTCTTGTCTACACATCGCACAGCACTGAGTACAAGTATCCTGCTTTTGTTAGTGGTTAGCTTGCTCTTTGGCATATTTAGCCAATTGCGTGCGCCAGTAGTAAATAGCGCACCAAATGGTGTTACAACAATCGACTACAGCACATTTGTGCAGCAGGTAAAGATGGGCGATGTTGTAGCCGTTGCGATTCAAGGGAACGAAGTGAATGGACTATTACAACATTCGCTTTCAACACACAGTTCCTCGGCATCTCAACTCATAGCACCTCAAGAGAATGCACAGGTCTATAGCACGTGGATGCACTATATTGGCGCAAGTACGGCTGCATGGACTCCATCAACTGCAACCCTCGACACAACCCGTTATGTATACACGCGCATTCCGGTAGCAGGGGACGAGCAGCTTATGCCACTTCTTTTAAAGAATCAAGTGAGAATAAGTACACTACCAGTTGCTCAGTCTTCTGGCTTGCTTGCACTGTTATGGAAATTCGCACCCCTTCTGCTTATGGTTCTAGCACTCTTTTTAATGCTTCGTTCGGGTAATAGGGCACGTTCAACTCGTCAAATGGATGAGCGTATCACGCAAATCGGGCAGAGTAGAGCGAAACGCTTTATACGTACAAAAGAGACGGATACACAGTCTGATAGTGAAAAATCGCCAACACTTACGAAACATGGCGTTGCGAGCACTGGACCGCGCATCAGTACCGTTCCGTCGGTAACGTTTGCAGATGTTGCAGGAATTGATGAAGTACGAGCCGAACTGGAAGAAATTGTACAGTTTTTGCGTAGTCCAGAACGCTTCAACAAGTTGGGAGCACACATTCCACGTGGCGCATTGCTTGTCGGTCCTCCCGGAACTGGTAAGACGTTACTTGCGAGAGCAGTTGCGGGTGAAGCAGGAGTTCCTTTCTTTAGCATGAGTGCTTCAGAGTTTGTGGAGATGTTTGTTGGTGTTGGAGCGAGCCGGGTACGTGACCTGTTCAGCAAGGCGAGGCAAGTTGCGCCGTGCGTGATTTTCATAGATGAGCTTGATGCGGTTGGGCGTAAACGGTCTGTGCGCGTTGGTGGAAATGACGAGCGTGACCAGACGTTAAACCAGCTATTGGTCGAGCTGGATGGTTTTGATGAGCGTCAGGCGGTTGTGGTGCTTGCGGCAACCAACCGTGTTGATATTCTTGATAAGGCATTGCTGCGTCCAGGGCGCTTTGACCGGCGTATCACCGTCTCTCTGCCTGACCGTGTGGGCCGCGAAGCAATTCTCGGAGTCCATACACGCAACACACCATTGCATGAGAGCGTGTCTTTGTCACATCTCGCACGGCTGACAACGGGTATGAGCGGAGCGGACCTTGCCAATCTCGTCAATGAAGCCTCGCTCTCAGCGGCACGTCTTGATCTTGAACATGTGACGCACGACTGCTTCGAGAATGCTCTAGCTCGCGTACAACTGGGTGCCTTACGACCGCTTGTGATGAGCGAGAAAGAGCGTCGCATCATTGCCTATCATGAGGGTGGACATGCACTTGTCGCTCATCATCTGCCAGAAGCTGACACGGTGAATCGCGTTACTATCTTACCACGTGGCCAGAGTCTTGGCGTGACACATTTTATCGCGGAAGAGGATCGCTACAACTATAGTCGACAGGCACTGATGGCAAAAATAGCGGTTGGTCTTGGAGGACGCGTGGCGGAGGAATTGACCTTTGGCGCAGACTACATCACAACGGGGGCAGAAAACGATCTGCAGGTCGTTACCGATCTCGCGCGACGTATGGTCACACGCTGGGGCATGAGTGAAGAAATCGGAGTTGTCTTTGCAGACTATCAGGCTGGCAATGACTACTCCTTGAACATGCGCCGACTCGAAGCGGATAACGTTCCAGCCTATACACACACCCTTATTACCGACGCTTATGGCAACCTGTGCTTGAATGAGGATGTTCCAGTACGTCGTCACAACTTCGCACTGCCCGCTCCTACTTCGCGCCCACTTAATGGCACCGCTATGAATGCACTCGTTGACGCTGAGGTACAACGCATTCTGAACGAAGGACGTGTTATGGCGCGTACTATTCTTGCTGAGCATAACGATCAATTGTTGTGTCTTGCTGATGCACTTATGGAGCACGAGCAGCTTGACCGTACACAATTTGAGACATTGTTCAGCTAATTTCAGAAGAGCTAGACAATACAGGGCTTGTATGTGCTTTATATGCAGGTCCTGTATTGTCTAGCTCTTCTTTTAATTAATGTAGAAT
>CAXTUE010000391.1:0-5034 GCA_964247355.1 uncultured Ktedonobacteraceae bacterium
ATATGCGAATACGGACGTGATGAATGCGGTCGCGACATTGCTTCCATAAACCACGACGGACGTGATGAATGCAGGCCCTACGGTATACATCAATTTCATGTTTTTTAAGATCAAGTGCGTGGACCGCCCGCGACGTAGATGACTTGACCACTAACAAAGCCGGCCTCTTCGGAGGCGAGGAAGGTGATGACGTTGGCGACATCGCGTGGTTGTCCGACGCGTCCAACGGGAATCATTTTCGCGCCCGCCTCGATCTGGGCCTCTGGATCAATGCCCTGCCGTCGAGCGGTGGCGCGGGTCATCTCGGTATCGATAAAGCCCGGTGCAACGGCGTTGGCGGTGACGCCAAACTTGCCTAACTCGATTGAGAGCGTTTTTGTCAGGCCCTGCAAGCCAGCCTTTGCCGTGGAATAGTTTGTTTGTCCGCGATTGCCGAGCGCGGAGGTCGAGGAGAGCGAGACGATGCGTCCGTATTTCTGCTTCACCATCTGGGCTTGAGCCGCACGACTACAGAGGAACGCGCCCTTGAGATGCACGTTCATTACGGTATCCCAATCCTCTTCCGACATCTTAAATAAGAGATTGTCGCGCAAGACGCCAGCGTTATTGACAAGGATATCGAGTCGTCCAAAATGCGTAATCGTCTCCTCCACTGCGGCAGTAACCATCGCGCTATCGGCGACATTGCACTTTACCACAAGGCCCTCGGAGCCGAGGCGGTCAAGTTCGGCGGCAACCTGTTTGCATCCCTCTTCGTCGATATCGGCGAGTGTGACGCGTGCGCCCTCTTCCGCCATGCGTAGGGCGGTTGCGGCCCCAATGCCACGACCTGCGCCGGTCACAAACGCCACTCGTCCATCGAGTCGTCCCATGAATTCGCTTCTCCTTGCTTTACAATACTACAATGCGATGTTTGAGTATATCACATGAAGAAGCTTACCTACTTTAAAGAAAGTGAGTACCAAATCTCTATTATCCGACATGAACTTGTGATATTCTAATAGCCTGATAGAAGATATGGTTGTAGTTGCAAAAATTGGTTACATGGCAGGATGCGATTTGTGGAAAAAAGTGATTTGCCGTTTGGTAGCGAGTTTTCTCCTTCTCAAATAAATCTAGTTCGCCTTTTAGAGCTAGCGAAAAAACATAGCGATGATATAAAAGCATTTGAAGATGCTATTCGCTCAACATATTTTGTGGACTACAAGACAAGTGAAGATAACAAGCGAAAGCTAGCAATGAATGCTAAGTTGGGGATGATTGCTTATGGTTTAATAAATCGAGATATCAACCTAACAGAGCTAGGAGAGCAGCTTTACACAGTAAGAGGTGATGAGGCACAGCTATATTATGATTTTGCAAAACACATACTTCTCAATCTACATGGTGTAACACTGGTGCAGTGTGTTCAAGATATACAGGCATCTAGGACAACAGTTACGCTTGCTGTATTACGAGAGTGGCTGGAGCAACGTGGCATACATTTTCCTCGTGGTGGAAAGCATCCAAGTATGATGCGGCTTTGGTTAGAAAAGGCGGGCATATTTGTTCATAACTGGGTTATAAATGAGGACAGACTGCAACAAATATTAGGAATGTCTCTAGGAAATGTAGAAGTATTAGCTAGTTTTTCCCATGCTCAACAAGTATTTCTCAAAACATTAGCAAATATGGGAGGTACTGGTCCATATCTATCTAACGACGTTGAGAAGCTAGCATCCAATACGTATGGCATTAAATTTGATGAGAAGGCTTTTGCAAGAAAAATACTTTATCCACTTGAAGAAACTGGTTACATAACATTAGTACGTGGAGAGGGTAGAGGCGCAAAGCCATCTTTGATTAGCATAACAGAGAAACTAGATAAGACACTGATAGAGCCTCTATTGACTCAGATTGAAATGCAAGTAGGAGCAGAACTTGCAGCACTTCAGCGACAATCACTAGCTGATATTCTTGAGAAAATGAAAGGTACTGACACTTATATTCGTGGCCTTGCCTTGGAAGCCCTTGCATTTAAGCTTATGCGCCTTATAGACTTAAGCTATATCTATACACGCCTTCGTGGTAGCGCGACAGGGGGAGCAGAGGTAGATTTACTTTTTGAGTCTGATCGTCTCGTGTATTCTCGTTGGCAAATTCAATGTAAGAATACTGGCCGTGTGTCTCTTGATGATGTAGCAAAAGAAGTTGGTCTTACACATTCGCTTAAAAGTAATGTTATCGTTATTGTAAGTACAGGAAATATTGGGATAGAGGCACGAAAGTACGCAAACAAAGTTATGCAAGACTCAAATTTGTGTATAATTATGATAGATCGAACAGATATTCAAAGCGTCGAAAATAACCCGTCATCAATTATTGATATTCTTAACAGAGAAGCTAGACGTACAATGAAACTTAAAGCTTTAGATATTTAGGGGGTAGAGATGACACATCCAGCAGAAACCCTTGACTCTGCACTTTTTCATGAGACACAGCAGGGTCAGATATATTTGGGAGACTCATTAGACACACTAAGTAATACAGTCGAGGATCATTCTGCCGATCTTATAATGACAAGTCCTCCCTTTGGATTAGTAAGGAAGAAAAGTTATGGTAATGTTGATGCAGAAGAATATGTCGAATGGTTTAAGCCTTTTGCAAAAGAGTTTAAGCGTGTTCTAAAAGAGCAGGGAAGTCTGGTTATAGATATTGGTGGTGCGTGGGTGCCAGGACAGCCTACGCGAAGTCTCTATCATTTTAAGTTGCTTATTATGCATCTTGCTCAAGAGTTTTATTGGTGGAATCCTTCAAAGTTACCAACTCCTGCTGAATGGGTAACGGTGCGTCGTATTAGAGTAAAAGATGCAATAAACTGTGTGTGGTGGCTTTCCCCTTCACCTTGGCCTAGAGCATCGAATAGAAGAGTGCTACAGCCTTATAGCGATAGTATGGAAACTCTCCTAAAAAACGGTTATAAAGCCCAAAAACGTCCTTCTGGACATGATATTAGCAAAAAATTTGCAAACAATAATGGAGCGGCTATTCCGCCAAATCTCATAGCTCTAGCGAATACAGAAAGCAACAGCTTTTACCTACGTTATTGCAAGGAGCATAACCTTACGCCTCATCCCGCACGATTTCCAGCAGAGCTTCCCGAATACTTCATCAGAATGCTCACAGATGCGGGCGATTTCGTGATAGATCCGTTTGCAGGCAGTTGCGTCACTGGAGAAGTATGCGAACGTCTTGGACGGCAATGGATGTGTGCTGAAATCATGGCAGAGCCATTACAAGGTGCTTTAGGACGCTTTATTAGTAATACTGAAAAAGATACGGCTACATCTCAACGAGCTAATAATAGCTCAGCAGATGAGTATTACAAAATAGCTCGCCCTGGTATGTTGTGGGACGCGATGAAAGATGAGCCGTTGCCAACAGATGGTGGAAAAGAACGCCCGAAAACAAAAGATGCTTATCTTGCTGATGTTCTTTTTAAAGGGGAACTCGCAGAAAACTCTACTTCTAACCTCGGTAGTTTACCACATGTTGCTCAATATGCTCTTGAAAACAATACAAACGGGAAGGCTTCTACTCATTTGGAGCAGCATAAAATAGAGCAAATTGCTTTTGAGCTTTGATTTTCACTGCATTTCCTCAAGCAAGTCACATCAGTGACTCTTTTTTTATTGCCACATATAGGAAAGTTACTTGACAAACACAGCTCTATTAGATAAAATATAAACATAAATTTATGAAAGAAATGTTTATACAAGAAGAACGTAGTGACGAGAGGGTCATTCGGATGGATGAATGGCGCGAACTCAAACTTATGACGAAGGCGTTAGCTGATGTGGCGCGCCTCACGCTTATCTACCATCTGGCGCGGCGGGACGAGATGACGGTGACGGACCTCACCGATCTGCTCCACCTGAGTCAGCCGCTTGTCTCCTGGCACTTACGCAAACTGCGGCGCGCGGGCCTGATTTCCATGCGTCGCTCCGGTCGGCTCGTCTACTGCTCACTGAATACTCAGAAGTATCAACTCTGCCTCCAACACTTACAACAATTAGTAGACCCGACGCATTCTATGGTGCCGCCGCGTGGAGAGGCTCTGATGGATGCGGAGTTACACGAAGAAGGGGAAAGCACAACACACTCTTAACATACTATAACATTCGTTTAAGTCTAATTTTTAACGGAGTTATGCTAGGCTATATACGAGGTTTGTCATACTGTGTTGAGGAAACTTTTTATATTCCACAACACAGGGGAATTATTCATTAGCAACACCATTCTGGAAAAAAGGAGCCGCATGAGGACGATTGAACACATGACCACTGTCTCTGAGCAAAGGATTATGGGAACCGCGATGTTGAAGAAGTCGCGTCAGATGACGCCTCAGCAGGCATATGTGGCGGGGAAGTTAGGGAAAGCAGATTTGCATATGCATAGTACGTATAGCGATGGTATTAGTTCGATAGAGCAAATTCTTGATTATGTGCAAAATAAAACGGACCTTGATGTAATCGCGCTTACGGATCATGATGTGATCGAGGGCGCGTTGAGAATGCGCGATCTCTGGCAGCAGGGCAACTATCGCTTTGACTTTGTTGTCGGCGAAGAGGTGAGCACGAAAGAGGGTCATCTGCTCGGACTCTTCATAGAGAAGTTGGTGCCGCAGGGTCTGAGCATGGAGCAGAGTATAGACCTCATTCACGAGCAGGGGGGGCTGGCAATCATCGCACATCCCTTGCATCCACTCTTCAAACATAGCTGTTCGCGTGAGACGATGAATCGTATTCACAATTCGCGTGACATTCATTTTGATGGAGTCGAAACCTGGAACGCCAGCTTCTGTGGCATTTACGCGAATCAGCAGGCCATGCGTGCCAACCGCCTCGTCTACGGTTTACCCGAAGTTGGCAACAGTGATGCGCACACGCTCAACGGTATTGGACGCGGGCGTACATGGTTCGAGGGCACAAACGCGCAGGATGTACGCGCCAGCATCGAAGGAAGTCTCAGTGCTCCAGGTGGGAGATTATGGGA
>CAXTUE010000392.1:0-1083 GCA_964247355.1 uncultured Ktedonobacteraceae bacterium
CTTGCTCTCCAACGCCGATACTGCCTATTTCGCTCCACGTAAACACGTTTTTGCGTAGCTCGACACCGTTTGGACTGAGTGTGTTCCTCCCATAGTGCAGTGGAATACCTGCGTTGTTTGCGGCAATCATACGTTGTAATGGCCCCTTATCGTGCTCTTTATGTGCATGAATAATGAGTTGCTTGAGCACCGCGACATTGGCGATACGTGCGACGGGTAGAGTCGCCCAGTCCCAATACTCGCCCTTTTTATAGATGCTTATCACTGTTGCATTGATACCCACATGCTCAACATCCTCCCACAGCAGAGGCGTATCCTTGTGCATCACACGAATGCCGCGCTTGTCGACAGCAATCTCATCAAATACGACAAATGTTCCTCGGTCATAGATTGTGATAGCTTGCGGCAGAAGTCGTTGCGCTACCTCGTGCTCGATCAACTGTCCGAGTCGTTCGACCGCGCTTATCTCCTGTGTAAACAAGAACATCGAGTGCTTGGACTGCACTTTATATATAGAAATTGTATGCCCTTTGGCGTCCGTCTGTATATCTTTCCAGAAACTGCTGATGGTATCCCACGGAATTGCCTCGGCCTTCTGCCGTATATAGATCAAGCCTTTAGGACAGACCGCGACCCGTGTTCGTTGGTCAAGCAAGGGAGTGAGTAGAAACCAGAGTCCCGCAAAAATCCAGATACCGCCCACGAAGAGAATAAAATCCGCTTGCCACCAGAACCACCATGTATAGAGAATTTGTGAAAATAGCAGAAACGCTCCAATAATGAGCAGGCCAACGATGATACAGAATGGACTTAGTGCGCGGGCAAGTAGAGGGATTTTTGTAGGAAGAAATACCTCGTCCGGCGTCCCAAGCTTCTGCACAATAGGAAGTATTCCGCGTACACCGCGCAGTGCTTTTGGTAATCGTTGTGAAGGTTTTGCCTGCTGCATGAAATGCCTTGTACTTCGTAGATAAAGATGCCTTCAAATAGCATCGTATGTATATATACGATACCACATGAAGGCATTTTCGCATACTTAGTAGATCACGATCTGCGTATCAAAGTCGGTATTGTCGTAGACCC
>CAXTUE010000392.1:1112-5026 GCA_964247355.1 uncultured Ktedonobacteraceae bacterium
TATTCACACAGCCGTGGCTACCGTTGGTAGCACTGACCGCGCCGCCAGAGTCGTCATGCGGAAATTGCGTACCTGTGCCATAGTCCGCGCGCCACCAGGAGTCGTGGATGAAGTAGCCGCCCCAGTGGTAACGCATGGCGTAGTGTATAGGTGTATCATCATAGTAGTACGGCGACCCCTTTGGATAGGGCGACTTGAAGACAGTTGGTGAGAGACGGTCTAGCACGGGCCACACACCAGGTACAACGGGCAGTTCGACACGTCCGAGCGTCACCACAAACGACTTGATCAGTTTGCCGTCTTTATAGACACGCATTGCGGACTCCGGCTGCGACACCATAATCACAGTACCCTTTTGTAGCTTGTAATGGTCGAGCATCTGAGCATCCGTTGAATGAGCCTGATTGTATGGTGTCTTGTCGTTGTAGTCGGCCTCCATCATGTGCAGGTTAAAGAATTCGTTGTTCACTGAGTCGACCACGCCCTGGAAATCGTCGGGTGTGGCGGCATAGGAAAGCGCATTATCCAGGTCATCCCCAACTCCAGGTTGCAGATAGCCAGAGTCGAGTGGATATTTCTGCCCATCATTCTTATTGAGATAGGAATTCGCTTTGCCCCACGCTTCGGCTTCCTGGTGAAACTGCTTGACGAGATAGGTGGCCTCGCCTTTGACATAATCACCATGCATCGAGGCAATATCGCTATCTATCTGCTTCGAGAAGGCTTCGTAATCCTGAATGCTTTTTGTCTTACCCATCATAGCTTTGTCGGCGTCGAGCCGTTTCTGATAGGGCGAGGCATCGACGCCGAACGTTTTCAGTTGATTCACCTGTGTCTCAAATGTATTGATTTTCGCTATTGTGATGAACGGCAACGCCTGAATGGTATTTACGACCGCTTGCTGGTATTGCGCGTTGACGAGTGTGCCGACGTGCTGGAAATCCGTTGGCGACGTTGCGGCTGCCAGTGCGTTTTGATCGTCCTGGTATTGCATGGCCATCGCGGTTACATCTATTTGCGCGGCTTGCATCTCGCCAATCGTCTTTTTCAGCGTGGAAAGTTGTGTCGCGACCGATTGCATGAGGTTGAGCGACTGTATACCTGTCGTAGCATTTTTTGTTACCACTGCATAGTCTTTAGGATACTTCGCGTTTGAAAGAAGCTGTTGGTCCTGGGCGAACTGGTGTGTGAAGTTTTGTACGGGCAGGCCCTGTGTCCGTCGCTGCGAAAGCGCGGTACCAAAGTTCTGCATCGTGCGTTCCGCTAGCGTCTGCGCCTGCTCCGTACTGGTTGCGATAATACCTTGTGTCTGTACATTCAGTTGTGCATAGCGGGTCGCGACGTTAGTATAATAATTCGTATCGGTCTTATCGTTAAATGGCGAAAATGGCGCGCCTGTCTTGCTAAGCTGCTGTTCTTGCTTTTGAATAGGAGCAAGAGACGAGGCCACGACACCAATCGTCTGTGCGTGTTGGAGCGAGGCGTCCAGTGCGGCTTTGTTTTTTGTCGCTTGTTGTTGGGTCTGCGGATCGCCACCACATGCACTTGTTAGTAATGTGAGTGTAAGCAGAAATAGCGCAAGAATGTTGCGTGTAGGGATCCCAGGGCGCCCGCAAGGGAACGCCCCTACCATACTATGAGAAGCGTTGGGCAGCGGAATCGTATATGGTAGGGGCGTTCCTTTGTGGGCGTCCTGGCTACCACGATGACCCGTGAAATGTTTAATCAGGCGTAAAGCGGGCATAAGAGATTATCTCCTTCTGCTCTTTTCTTTTTGTTTGCGTTTCGCTTTACGAGCAGCCTTGCCTGTTTTCTTTCCTCCACCTGACTGTGAATTGCGGGGCATTGCCAGTCCATTTGTTCCGCCCATGTCCGGCATACCGGGCATACCGGGAAGTCCATTTCCGCCACCGTTTGCCATGAACTGTTTCGCCATCTGTGCCCACGGCCCCTTGCCTGTGGTGATTTGACGCATCATGGTGCGCATCTCAACGAACTGTTTGAGCAACTGATTGAGTTCTTCGACCGTTGTGCCGCTACCCTTCGCGATACGTTTGCGGCGACTGCCGTTGATGATGTCGGGATTGCGCCGTTCCTCCAGCGTCATCGACAAAATCATGGCCTCGATATACTTGAGTTGATCGCCTTCGAGTGCCTCTTCCATCTCTGGTGATGATGCTAGCTTATTGAAGCCGGGCAACATTTCCATGACGCTGCGCATAGAACCCATACGTTTGAGTTGGCGCATGGAAGAGAGAAAGTCTTCCAGGTCGAACTTGCCCTGTTTGAGCTTCTCCTGTGTCTTGAGTGCCTCTTCCTCGCTGATATTCTCCTGTGCCTGCTCGATCAGCGATACCACGTCGCCCATGCCCAGGATACGCGAGGCCAGACGTTCGGGGTAGAATGGTTGCAGCGCGTCAATCTTCTCGCCCGTTGCCATGAACTTGATCGTCACGCCCGTTACGGAGCGAATAGAGAGTGCGGCACCACCACGAGCGTCACCATCCATCTTGGTCAAAATCATGCCACTCAGCAAGACCGCTTTGTTGAAGTCGTCTGCGACACGCACCGCTTCTTGACCCGTCATGGCGTCGGCGATCAGCAGCGTCTCGCGAGGATAGACGCTATTCTTGATGTTGACAACCTCTTGCATCATGCGCTCGTCGATGTTCAGACGACCCGCCGTGTCAAGAATAACGACTGTGCAGGCTTGTTCGCGTGAATAGGCAATCGAGTGCGTACAGATGTCAACCGGATTAGAGCCAGTGGGTTCCGAATAGACCGGCACACCGATTTGTTTGCCCAGCGTCTTGAGCTGGTTGACGGCTGCGGGCCGGTACATGTCTGCCGCGACCAGTAATGGGCGTTGTCCCTGTTTTTTGAGATAGTTTGCCAGTTTTGCTGCGGTTGTCGTCTTACCAGAGCCTTGCAGACCGACCAGCATGATTATAGCTGGCTGTGGTCCTTCTAAATGCAGTTGGTTATCATTGCCGGTGCCGCCGAGCATCTCGATCAACTCTTCGTTGACGATGCCGAGCACCTGCTGGGCCGGTGACAGGCTACCCATCACATCGGCACCAATGGCCTTTTCGCGTACGCGGTCCACGAAGCCGCGCGCCACGCGCAGGTTTACGTCTGCCTCGATGAGAGCGATACGCACCTCTTTAAGCGCGGCGTTTACGTCCTCCTCGGTCAGCTTGCCTTGCCCACTTAAATTGTCGAATATACCATCAAGCCGTTTTGTTAAGCTATCGAACATTGCCATAAAAGTGCGTTTCCTCTCCGCCAAATCCGTATCTAGTGGCCCTTATTATACCATTACGCTTTTGTGCTGTCTGTAGTTCTATAATGAATTAGCATTTGGGCTATTAAACTTTGTCAAATAGAAACAAAGCTAGAAGCGAATTAGTGCTTCTAGCTCTGGGGTCAGGTTTTATCTATTGTTTTCTTATTATGCTAACGTTTAGGAAGGCTTTAAAAGAATGAGTATCTGGCGAAGCTGTTCCTCAATATTTGTCAGTCGCCCTTTCACATCATCCATATCTCGTCTTAACTCTTGAGTGATAGTGGTCTGGTCAACAATGAGTCCTCTTACCCGCGCTACTTCATAGGCAAGCCCCTGTAGAACTGGTTTATATTCTCTTGTCGTGTACTCCAAGAATGTGATGCGTTCTTCTTGAGTGGGCATAGAATTCTCTCTTTTCGTGAAACATCGTTCCTTGATGAGGCAATTATAGCATTACATTTTTGTTTTTGTCTATAGGTTTTAATAGTTTCACTCAACTCGATAATGAAGTGTTTAAGTACTTATAGATTCTTTGGAAGATATGCTAGGTTTGAGTATCTAATGTATCAAACCTAGCATACTCATGTTTAAGAGGATTGCTAATAAGTACATTATTTAGTAGATGAGT
>CAXTUE010000393.1:0-5022 GCA_964247355.1 uncultured Ktedonobacteraceae bacterium
GCGTTATGTCAGGTCGATCAGTACTGTATTCCTCGGTCGCTATTGCGCCGGTGGCATGGCTTGCGGTTGCGCTCTTCACACGTTTTGTGCCACCATCGGGTGTTGGAGCGTTCACGCTGCTGTTTGCCCTCTTATGCGTCGCGCTTACCACCACGCTTACTCCTATCGCCTATGGCATCGGTCTGCGCCTGATCACTTCTACTATATATCGTGCTACCATCGCTCATGCGTTGCGTCAGGCATTGCTCTTATCGCTTGCGGTTATCCTGAACCTCATTTTGTTATCTTTACATAGTTGGAATATCTTTACCGGTCTCATCATTCTTGCCGCCGCGATTGTCGTCGAAGTCCTCTTTCTCGCTCGCAAGTAAGTACGACTGTGAAGACACATATCCTTATTCTGCGCCCCGGCGCGATTGGCGACGCGCTTCTGACCTTTCCGCTTTTACGCGCGATGAAGATGAGGAACGAGCAGACGCACATCACGTTTGTCAGCAATTCCGCAGTTTTGCCTCTCGCTACTCGCTTTGGGCTTGCTGATGCCGTTTTTGACTATGGCGCAATCGAGTGGAGCGAACTCTTTTCTCAGTCCGGTATTCGCTCTCCACTACTACAAAAAATAGCACAGGGAACAAGTCGTGCTATCTGCTGGCTACAAGATCCAGATGGAGTCGTCCAACACAACCTTCGCTATGCAGGTATTCAAGACGTAACTATTGCTCCTGGTCGTCCTTCACCTACCAGCGAATTGCATATAATCACTTATATGGCCTCCACGATAGGTATGACGCTCAGTGAGCAAGAACGTTCGCAAGCGTTTTCCTCTGGACCCAACAACGATGCTCAAAGTGTCGCAATTCATCCGGGTAGCGGTGGCTCATTCAAATGTTGGCCTATTGAGCACTTCACACGAGTTATTCAAGCGTTATGGCAACAAAACATACCTGTTCTCCTGCTAGCAGGACCCGCAGATACCGAACGCCTCGTCACACTACAACAACACATTGGAACACCATCCACGCCTTCGCTTCTCAAAATGCTTAATAACGCTTCCCTTGTCGAAGTCGCTGAACATTTGCAACGGTGTAAAGCCTATCTCGGCAACGACTCTGGCATTACGCATCTCGCAGCAATGTTGGGCATTCCAACGGTTGCGTTGTTTGGGCCGAGTAATCCAAATATATGGAGACCACTAGGACCACATGTACAGGTGATATATAAACCGGATATGAAGGATTTGCAGGTATCGGTTGTGTTTGATACGGTTATGGGTGTAATGAATTACCCCTACGGACGTTCAATACGTGCAATGTGATAGGTTGTCTATCGCAGACGTATACTCTATACTATATCCACATACTTCTACGTTTCATAACGGCAAGGACTCTTTGATGCTGCAAAACGATGAGATACGCAAGATACAGGAGGCAACCCGCGCTGTTCGTCATAATATAGGAAATGTGATTATTGGCAAAGAACAGGCGATTGACCTGCTGATGGTCGCGCTACTGTGCGAGGGACATGTGCTCTTTGAAGATGTTCCAGGCATAGGCAAGACGACGTTAGCCAAATCACTGGCGAAATCACTTGGTTGCTCCTTTCAACGCATTCAATTCACTCCCGATTTGTTGCCCTCCGATATCACCGGCATTACCTTTTACAATCAGAAAAGTGGCGAGTTTGAATTTCGCCCTGGTCCTTTACTTGCTCAGATCGTCCTTGCTGATGAGATTAACCGCGCCACTCCGCGTACACAATCCGCCCTGCTTGAGGCGATGGAAGAGCGACAGATCAGTATCGAGCGCGAAACACTGGCTCTGCCTCGTCCCTTTATCGTCATTGCGACACAGAATCCGGTCGAACTGGAGGGCACGTTCCCACTACCGGAGGCCCAGCTCGACCGCTTTTTTATGCGCCTACGTCTGGACTATCCCAGTCAGTCCGAGGAACGCCTGATTCTACAGCGTTTCAAAGAGCAGCAGCCACTACAGGAACTACAGCCTGTGCTCGATGCTGCGACCCTACAGAGCTTACAAAAAAGTATTCGCGCCATTCATATAGAACCAGGCGTGGAGAATTATATCGTCGAGCTTGTACGAGCGACACGCAGCCATAACACGGTTGAACTTGGCGTCAGTCCACGTGGCACGCTCGCTCTCTATCGTGCGACACAGGCGTACGCGGCTATTCATGGGCGCAACTATGCTATTCCTGATGATGTAAAGCAGCTTGCACATGTTATACTTGCACACCGTATGATGGCTACCAGTCAATCACAGATGCATGGCGATGCCATGGAACAGATTATTGACGACGTGCTCCGTACCGTCGCGGTGCCAGTCGAATCATGAGTTTCGACCCCACCTCTCGCCGCGAAGAAACGCAAAGGGGCTTAGGAGCACTCATTAGACACCCTCGCTCCTATCCACGTATCGTAAAGAAAAATGTATATGAGGTGCAGCAAGACGCGCAAAGTCGCGAAGATCGTTCGCTGAGTAGACGCTGGTATTCTCTGAGTGCTGCCTTGCTTGTCCTCGGTATTCTCTTTCGCCAGCCGCTTTTTTTCGTTGTGGGCATCCTGCTCACGCTTGTGCTTGCCACGATAGATATTTGGGCGCAGTACTGTCTGCGGAACGTCTCGTATCAACGCATACTGAGTGCGCAACGCGTACTATTTGGCGAGGAAATCACACTTTCGCTTGTGCTAGAAAACACCAAGATATTGCCTCTGCCGTGGTTGGAGCTACAAGATGCGGTGCCCAGAGCACTGGAACTTCAGGATGCGAAGGTACGTTCAAGCGGTATAAACAATGTTTCTACGTTAGATTGTCTCTTCAGCATGCGCTGGTATGATCGTGTGACGCGTCGTTATATCCTGCGCTGTAATACGCGTGGTGTACATACCTTTGGCCCAACTCGCTTACAGAGCGGCGATGTGTTCGGCTTTGTCAATCGTGAGACTGAGTTGCGCAGTTATGACTATGTGCTTGTCTATCCCCTCGTAGTGCCGATCACGAACTTCGGCCTGCCTGCTCGTCACCCATTCGGTGAACAGCGCGCTCCACGGCGGTTGCTCGAGGACCCTGCGCGCGTCGTGGGAGTGCGCGATTATGTGTATGGCGATAGCCTGCGCCGTGTCAACTGGAAAGCGACGGCGCGCACTATGCAGATGCAGAGCAAGGTGTATGAGGCCAGTACAACATATAGTCTCGTCATGTTCCTCAATACTGCCGCCCGGCACGATAACTACTACGGTATTCAGCCCGAACTACAAGAACTCTCGATCTGTGCCGCCGCGTCACTTACCGATTGGGCCGTGAAGCAGAACTATGCCGTTGGACTCTATGCAAATGGCAGTATATACATGCCAGATGAGCCGCACAACTTCCAAAGTAATGAAGATGAGCCAGGAGAAGTTGACCAGAGCGAACGTGTTGAGGCAACGTTGAAGTCCCTGCGTAGAAAACGTCGCATTGCTGTTCCTGCATCAAGCAACGAGACGCAACGCCAGCGTATCTTAGAAGTGCTGGCCCGCGTTCAGCCTTTCTTTGGCACAAACATTGAAGAGGTGTTGCAAGCCGAACGTACACACCTGCCATCCGGCTCAACGGTGGTCATCATCACTACTACCATCAGTGATCGCCTCGTCGATATTCTCGCGCGCATCCGTCAGGGGAGTCACGCGGTAAGCATCCTCTTTGTCGGCGACTCACCCCTACCCATAAAAATCGCGGGGGTTACTGTCTATCATATAGGCGGAGAAGAGGTTTGGAACCGCTTTGCAACTGCTTATAGCACCGGAATGGAACAATCAGCTACTAACCTGCCAGTATTGCATATGTAGATCGAAAAATTGCTTTGGCCCATTACCATGTTATTTCATAAACATGCATACCGGTGCATCCACCAAATCCTTCGGCAACTGTAGGGACCGCATTCATCCCGTCCGTTGCATCACCCACAGAACCGTAGGGACCGCATTCATCCCGTCCATCCCACCACCCATGCACAAAAAAAGAGTATTCTCTTTTGAGGCTCGCTGCACTGAGCACTATACTATTCTTGCCGAGACGATGAAGCGCTTCTGTTGCCTGACAAGAACAATGTTCAAAATATGAATACTCACAATATGAGTATATAGAAAAAAATGAGAAGAGTCAAGGCATCGAAACAAATTCAGCATACTATGGTAAATAGCTAACAAATGTTGTGCTAGACGTATCTACTAAAAAGACGTATCATGATATGTGGTGATGAATTAATACGGAACAGAGGATTTTCATGAGGGCGAACGAGGTCGATGCATACGAACATCCATTCGATGATGAACGGGTATTATATAGCATTCCAGACGGAGATGAAGAGCCTGCTAATCCTATAAAAAGGGTCGGGCAACGCTTATGGAAGCACTTGGGGATTCAGGTGGTACCACACGCCAAACCTGAGATAGAGGACGATGACGACAGTGAATTCGACGTTCGCATCAGCTTTGTACCCGATGATGAGCTTGCCACCAATACGGAACCGGACCTGCCAGAAGTGCGCCTCGCCATACTTGGAAAAAATGCCTGGCAGCGTTCGCGACACAAACGTTTATGGGTAAGTCTTGTACTACTGCTGTTCACTCTACTGCTAGTCGGCATTTCTTTGCTTGGCCATACCTCCCCATTTTCGCTCACGTCACCACAAACAAAACAGACCGTAAGTCTCACGCTGAACGACACCTCACCTATCATTCATAAGGATGAAGCAAATTATGTGACGGCAGGCCCTGCTCATACAATTATTGTTGCCGCGCCTGTGCCTCAATACTGTCCGGCTGGTACGATGCTAGGACAGGGCAGACAAATCGGCAACTTTCCCGTGTGGTTGTCAGGCATTGACTCAAACACCGATGTAGTACACTTACCCACACAGACGCTCAAAAGTATACAGGGCTGGAAGGGCTGGGTTGTACACCTGCAGCTATCAGGTCGCTACAAGTATCTCAACGTAATCAATCTGGCTGCCCTTAACATATAC
>CAXTUE010000394.1:0-3713 GCA_964247355.1 uncultured Ktedonobacteraceae bacterium
TCTATATCGTGTGTGCGGTCCTGATATTGCTGATTCCCGTTAAAGCGTTTCAAGATCAGCATAGCGATGTGCATCTTGGGCGAGGCACACGGATTGATTTGCGTCAGACCTTTGTGACGCTATGGCGTGATACGGTCGAGGGCTGGCACACGATTCGCATCGACCCTCTCCTGTTCTTTTCGGTGATCCAGCTTTCGGTTGTCGGCATTATTATGTTGCTGATCGGTGAGTTGGCGGGCACGTTTGTGCAGCAGGTGTTGCATAGACCAGCCGCCGATATGTCGCTGATCCTGGCTCCTGCCGCCGTTGGCCTTATTGTTGCCTCGGTGCTGATGCCACGTATCGCGAAACATATTGCGATGCTGCGTCTCACTACGATTGGCTTTATCACGCTAGCCATAGGTTTTGTCGCCCTACCTACTTGCGAGTGGATTGCTGCGTTAATCGACCCACGACATGGGACCGAGTCACCTTTGCTGGTAGCGGTTATCATCTTTGTCGTGCTCGTGCTAGGCGCGGCTATCGCGACGGTCAATATTCCGACACAGACGATGATGCAGGAACGCGCACCGGAGGAGAGCCGTGCGCGTGTGCTGGCCTTCCAGTTTATGCTGTATAGCATTGGCTCTATTCCTGTATTGCTCTTCGCGGGTGTCTTCGCCCAGTTTGTGGGATTTTATGAACTGGTTGGATTGCTAGCAGTTAGTTTGCTGCTGTTCGCATGGTGGGGCGTGTGGTACGTGCGGAAGCACAGGTAGGGACCGATTTATCACGTCCTTGTAAGCAATCGAAATGCCAGCAGGACGTGATAAATCGGTCCCTACCTTAATCATGGACTATCTGAAAATGATGGTGTATACATCAATAGTTGTGTCTAATGATATGTAAAGAGAGGTAGCAAACCATGACCGTTCCCATAATAGATATTGCACCAGCACCATTTCATGAAAGGGCTATTATCGCTCTTTTGCGACCTGAGGGTGTGTTCGATATGCGACAGTCTCTTGAAGGATTAAAGGTGAGCGGTGCGCTTGATGCGCTTGACCGTCTTTCCGATGATATGAGCGAGTTAGAGCGACCTATTTTGTTGAGTGACCGTCCTTTTTTGCTGCGAATTACTGACTTGAGCACATCGATTCAAGAACCGCAGATTGCGATAGTTTTATATGCCGATGACAGGACGCAGGAGCGGCCAAGTGAAGCGCACATTAAGCAGGCTGCCGAGTTAGTCAATCGCCGCTTCTTTCTTGATATTGATATGGAGCGTGTACGCGAGGCTTTGAGCGTGAATGATTATGGCGAGGACTTAAGTACAAGCTTCTGGCCCGCGCGTCCAGCTAATCTTGGAGGGCCGTGGGATGGTTTGCTCAGGACGATTATTAGCACTCGTATTTTTCCTGGTCTGGCAAAACGGTTGCAGGATGGTTTGATACAGTCATATGGCTCGGTCGCGTATTTTAATGGGCAAGAATATGCTTTCTTTCCTTCACCTGAGCGACTTGCCAGTGTTTCGCCTGATGAGTTAACGGCGATGAAGTTCAGCCGACAGAAGGCGGACTATGTGCCAGGGATTGCGCAAATGATTGTAGCGGAGCCGACAAAGTTTGATTTCGAGCGATTACGCAACTTGCCGAGTGAAGAGGCCGTCGCCATTCTGGAGGAATTGCCCGGTGTTGGACCGTGGATCGCGCGCTATACTCTGATGCGGAGCCTCGCACATCAAGACGTGTTTGTTGACGAGGGCGGAATACGTAAAACGTTGATCGCGGGTATGGGGCTACGTGGACTGTCTACAACGAAGGAATTAGTCAATCTGACGAAGGCGTATGCGCCGTATCGTACGTTTGCTTGTTACTACACGTATATGAAAATGTATGCGTAAAATAAACCCTGACTAATGAGGAGGCTTAGTATGCAGATAGGTGTGACATTTCCACAGAATGAAATTGGTGCTGATCCTGCTGTGTTGCGGGACTATGCACAGACGGTAGAAGGCTTGGGCTATAAGCATCTTGTGATTTATGACCATGTGCTAGGTGCTGACTCTACCAATCGGTCGGGTTGGAAGGGCTATACGGAGAAAGACCTGTTTCACGAGCCATTTGTGCTGTTTGGCTATTTAGCAGCACTTACTCGGCTTGAACTTGTAACGGCTGTTATTATTCTACCGCAGCGTCAGACCGCACTTGTCGCGAAACAGGCCGCAGAGGTTGATGTATTAACGGGTGGCAAACTGCGTCTTGGTGTTGGTGTGGGCTGGAATCCAGTCGAATATGAGGCTCTCGGCGAGGATTTTCACACACGTGGTCGTGTGATCGAAGAGCAGATCGAGGTGTTACGTCTGCTGTGGAGCCGTGAAGTGGTTAGTTATAAAGGAAAATATCACACTATCACTGAGGCGGGGCTGAATCCTCTGCCGGTTCATCGTTCTATTCCTATCTGGACAGGTGGAAGCGCAGATGTATTGCTACGTCGTACTGCACGACTCGCTGATGGTTGGTTTCCACTTGGTCTCCCTGACGACAAGATGCGTGAAATCGTAGAACGACTTCGGGAGTACATTCAAGAGGCGGGACGCGAACAAAGTGCGGTAGGTATTGAGGCTGCCGTTAGTGCTGCTAGTGGAAATGTTGATGAATGGGTTCGTCAAACGCAAGGATGGAACGAATTGGGGGCGACACATATTTCACTTAACACAATGAACGCAGGTTTTACATCTGTACAGGAACATCTGGATACTTTGCGTCGCTATAAGGAGGCGGTGGGATAGAGAGCGTTGCAGGCACGGGTCTGATTCATCACACCCCACATACACATTGAGCGTGTTGGAAGGGATGCTGTTACGCTTCATCAATCTTATGAATAGAAGCAATTGTCGAGAGGGTGTGATGGAATGCAGACCCCTACGGGCGTTTTGTGCTATCTGCAATCGGTTCCGTACAAGGGAACCGATTGCTAATGAGGTGTGATAAATCAAACCCGTGCCGAGGTTACATTATTAATTACCAATATTACTACACTACTACTATTACGCAGTTTGTAAGCCGTCGTCGTATGCGCGGTAGCTGTTGCCTAGCGAGGCACTGATGAACTCCTCGTAGGCTTCGCGCAGCTTGGGATAGCGCAGCAGGAAGAAGCCTGCATACTCCTGGGACAAGGCGCGTGGCTGGCGTAGAAGGCGCATATTGACCTCTTTGAGGAGGCGATTGCCTTTTTTGCCGTTGCACAGCTTGCAGGAGGCCACGAGGTTTTCCCAGGTGCTTTGTCCGCCACGGGAGCGCGGGATGATATGGTCAAGCGTCAGGTCGCGACCACGTTTGCCGCAATACTGACAGGTTTCGTCATCGCGTAGAAGAATATTGGCGCGCGTTGGTTGCAGGGCGACACGTGGCACGCGCACGTTGGCGAGCAACTGTACGATTACCGGACGCTCTAACTCAAGACGACGGGCCGAGATACTCTCTTCGATCACTCTACGCACACGATCATCTACAAAGGTCACTTTCTGTTTAGAAAGCAATACAATGAGACGGCGTTCTGGAATGACCGAGAGAGGCTGTAGTGAGGAATTCAATACAAGAACTGGCATATGAATAGCGTTCCTTTCCTCTCTGTCAGAGCCGATACCACTTGCAGACAGCGAGGGCGAGAACGATGCCAGAATGTGAGGAAAAGCACCTCACAGACCCGTTCTATCGCCGTCTGCTACGACG
>CAXTUE010000394.1:3723-5017 GCA_964247355.1 uncultured Ktedonobacteraceae bacterium
GTGTTGATAGGGGGAGAGGCGACTTGCATGTCCAGGTGAGTCAGGGGTTGCAAGACGCCTGTTACGTTTCGATAGCGATATACGGACCGTACTCGTATCGAGGCGCAAAGACGATATCAGGGCAGTACATCCCGCGAGGGCTGTGCTGTGTATCTGATATCCCTGCATTCCTGAGACTCCTTTTATTTCCCTGGTAGGGAGCGTGGCATGTTGTGTATGCCATCCTGGTCGGGGTGAGAGGACTTGAACCTCCGACCTCAGCGTCCCGAACGCTGCGCGCTAGCCGACTGCGCTACACCCCGGTTTGACGATTCCATGCAAGAAAACTCACTGGACCTATCCGGCGAACAATGTAGACTACACATCTTTTATAAAGAGCCTAGTATCCCTACTCTGTTCAATGAGAGTATAGCACACCTGTACAAGTTTTGACAATAGGGTATTTGGATGCTCATAAGTAATAACAGAGCGTACGCCCACACGAGCGTATTGTGGGCGTACGCTCTTATTTTTATGGAGGCACCTTTGTGATATCATCAATAGCAGTACAGCTAATCTGTTACGAGATGGGATAATACGTATGGTGAAACCGCAAGCTACGGCAAAGAAACGTTCGCAGGAAGAGATCTTTCAGACCTATAACTGGTGGGACAAGGGATGTCTACTTTTTCAAGTTACAAAGGAGCGTTGCGATTACATCGAGTCGCGTATCAACCAGGTTTTTGGTGAGCATGCGTTGCGACAACAAGAGGTGCTAGAGGTGGGTTGCGGCGGTGGGCTGATAAGTTACGAACTGGCACGACGCGAGGCATTGATTATCGGCGTCGATCCATCGGAGAATGCGCTGGAGATAGCACGCGAAAAGGTACGACAGAGCGGATTGGGACAAAATGCATATTTTGAGCGCGGCTATGCGGAATCGTTACCCTATGCGGACGGCAGTTTTTCTGTAATTGTCTGTCTCGATACGCTTGAACACGTACACGATCTGCCCGCGACGGTGCGCGAGATTGCACGAGTGCTGGCCCCCGGCGGCATCTTTGTGTTTGATACCATTAATCGCACACTTTTGGCGCGTCTTGCCCTTATCTGGATTGGTGAGAGCATTCCCGTCAATGGTCTGACTCCAGGCATTCATAGCTATGAGAAGTTTATTCGACCAGAAGAGTTGCGCAGAGAACTGCTGCACAACGGTCTCACACTAAAAGAGATGACAGGCTTCATGCCACGAAACTTCAAGAACGGGCGTATGATAATGGGTCCTGGCTGGTTTATGGGCGTATCGTATGTAGGC
>CAXTUE010000395.1:0-2880 GCA_964247355.1 uncultured Ktedonobacteraceae bacterium
GATGAAGAAACAGGGCTTTAGCGTAAGTTCCTAATAATATGTGTAGGAGCTTAATTTGATTAAGCTTCTGTATGCCAACCTGTAGAACTTTTCTACAGGTTGGCAACATTCGCAATGAGTTTTCTGCAACAAGGAAGATTATTAGGAGGGAATAGCTTGCTATGGCTCTTGAAACAACACCCGCACAGGTCGGTGCAACGACTACTCCGACGAGACGCCGGACATCCTATACTACACGGCGCGCCGCAGTACCATATCTTTTTGTTGCGCCATTTGCGTTATTTTTTCTGCTGTTTTTTATCATTCCAATTTTCTATGCGGTGTACCAGAGCCTCTTTCGCTCACAACGTAGCGGTCTCGGTCTGGGGGCACCGACAATCTCATTTAACGGCCTGGGCAATTATCACGATGTATTTGTTGACGCGAACTTCTTTCAAGGTCTTGGGCGTCTCTTGCTTTTTGGCATTGTGCAGGTACCTATAATGCTGGGTCTGGCACTCATGCTTGACTCTGCATCAGTACGCTTCAAAAGCTTTTTCCGTATTGCGTTTTTCATTCCCTATGGCGTTCCTGGTGTGGTTGCGGCCCTCATCTGGGGTTTCCTCTATGCGCCGCAGTTGAGTCCATTTGTGAAGGGCTTCGCTGCTATTGGCTTACACATTGATCTGTTGGGAGCCAATACAATTCTCTGGTCAATGGCAAACATCGTCACATGGGAGTTCACGGGTTACAATATGCTCATTATCTTCGCGGCATTGCAAGCTATTCCAGTAGAGCTATCCGAGGCAGCACGACTTGACGGTTGCAGTGGCGTTGATATCGCGCGTTTTATCAAGATTCCAATTGTTGCACCAGCACTTGTTCTGACATGCGTTCTCTCGATTATCGGCACACTCCAGCTTTTCACGGAACCACAGGTGTTGACGCAGATATCGAACGCGATTACAAGCACATATACACCTAACCTGTACGCATACTTCACGGCGTTCAATAACAACAACTACTACTACACTGCCGCGCTCTCGGTCGTGCTTGCGGTTGTTACCTTTATCTTCTCGTTTGGCTTCCTACGCTTAACACAGAGACAGTCAGGAGTGTAGACCGATGGCAACGCAACAAGTTATTACCACATTGGGCGCAAAAGATACGACTACAACAAAAACAGCGCGCCGCTCTAACCGGCTTCGCCCTTCAAATGTGCTCGTTATGGCTATCCTCTTCGTCGTTTCGATCTACTTTCTGCTACCCGTGTATTGGATGGTCATTTCCGCGACGAAAACTTCTGGCGACCTGTTCGGTACTAATGGCCTCTGGTTCGCCAGCAACTTCAGTCTGTTCGATAACCTGAATCATGTTTTCACTTACGACAATGGTCACTATAGTTTGTGGCTGTTAAACTCGTTCATCTACTCAACTGTGAGTGCTACGCTTGGTACACTCTTTTCAGCTATGGCTGGGTATGCGCTAGCGAAATTTGTGTTCAGGGGCAGAAACCTGATCTTCTCAATTATCCTCGGAGCAATCCTGGTACCAGCCCCTGCTCTGGTGTTGCCACTCTACTTGTTGATGAGTGGGCTAAATCTGACAAACACGTACTTAGCCATCATCTTGCCAAGTATTGTTAGTCCCTTCGGTGTCTACCTATCACGTATTTATGCGCAAGGATCGGTACCGGATGCACTCCTCGATGCCGCTCGTGTGGATGGTGCTGGCGAGTTTCGCACGTTCTTCTCCATAGTTGTGCGCATTATGTCGCCCGCGCTGGTAACGGTCTTCCTGTTCCAGTTTGTTGCGGTGTGGACCAACTACTTCTTGCAATATGTGATGGTCAGCGATCCCAATCTCTATCCCGTCACAGTGGGTCTGGCAACCTGGAATAGTTCTTACACAAGTGGTGGTGCGCAACAGTTTGTGTACAGCATCATAGTTACAGGCTCGTTGCTCTCAGTGCTACCATTGATCATCGGCTTTATGCTCCTGCAACGTTACTGGCGCAATGGTCTGACGCTCGGCAGTGTTGTTGGCTAGAAATAGTTCAGCACGATATACAAACAAAAATGGTCCCGTTTGAGACCATTTTTGTTTGTATATCGTGCTGAACTATTTCTTAGTAGTTTTATGAGACTTCTCTTCGGCTTTATGAGCCTTACTGTCTTCTTTGTGCTCAGCTTTGTGCGCTTTACTGTCTTCTTTGTGTTCGGACTTTGCAGGACTCTTTGACTCTTTCTCGGACTCAGCTTTGTGCGCTTTGCCATCATCCTTATGTTCTGTTTTGGCAGAGCTTTTGATTTCTTCCTTGTGTTCAGCTTTGTGCGCTTTACTCTCTGTTTTATGTTCGGTCTTTGCAGAACTCTTAGCGTCGTCCTTTTGCTCGGACTTAGCACTGGAATGGGCCGAACTCTTCTCAGAAGAGCTATCACGGCTCACTAGTTTGAAGAAACGGCTCTCTTCACCGCTTGAAGTGTGCTCTTGATAGAGGAAGGCAAGCTTTTTCTCATCGAACTTCTGAAAAAACTCTTCCCACGTAATCTCTTCGAGTGAACCCGCACCGCTATAGCCTGGAAAGTCGATACGAAGTACACCAGCTTCACCATCTTTCTCGGTACTCTTTACCGTAGATGGTTTGCCTCCTCGCGCCTCTGCCCATTCCTGTATTGCTTTATGATCAGTTGTTGTCTTTGATTCGCTAGCCATGAAGAAATACCTCCAAACTGAACAACATAATTTCTAAAGATGTCTGGTAGAACATTCCAGCATCTCTTTTTCGTGTACGTTACGGATGGAAAGATGGTTTCACATATAAGTGTTGATAGATTGAACGAGATGTAGGGACCGCATTCATCACGTCCGTCTTTGGTTTCACATATAAGTGTTGATAGA
>CAXTUE010000395.1:2890-5007 GCA_964247355.1 uncultured Ktedonobacteraceae bacterium
TTTTTTTCGCCCGGTCCCTACATCTGACATATCCGTATTACAAGGTGAAATGTTAAGACATTGTTGCCGGAACAAGTTCGACCTTGATCCAGCCGTCCTCACGCTCGTCGAAGGCTTTGTAGGCGTCGAGAGCAGAGGTGAGGGTTGCATGCTGTGTCAATATTTGCGTCGGATCGACCATACCAGTACTCACGAGGCTCATGAGCGTAGGAATGTACCTGCGATGTGGGCAATGGCCCATGGTTAGCGTGACGTTTTTGTTCATCACAATACCTAGCGGGAAGACCTCTACGGTTTCGGGGTAGACACCGATAAGAGCAATTGTGCCGCCCTTCGCCACAACCTCGGCCTCCCATTGCAGGGCCTGCGATGGCGCGTCGCCTGGATGGAAGTTGTCGCCTTGTGGATTTGTCTCCGGCTCGACCTGCTGCTTCTCCTGGCTCGTCGTTTTTGCTTGCAAGAGAGCTTTGGCCTGCTGAATAATGCCACCATGAGGACGATTGGCATCGACGCCAACGGCATCAATGACGCGATCAACGCCAATCTTACCTGTGAGGTTTTTGATTGTCGACACTGGATCATCTTTGTCGTAGTTGATCGCTTCGGCTCCCAGTTTCGCCGCTAACTCAAGACGCGACGGAATGGCGTCAACCGCGAAGATGCGGCCCGCTCCCATCAGTTGCGCGCTCAGAATGCTAAAGAGGCCGACGGGGCCGCAGCCGAAGACCGCGACGGTATCGCCCGTTTGAATTTGCGCAAGTTCGGCACCATAGTACGCAGTCGGAAAGATGTCAGAGAGCAGAATGGCTTGATCGTCGGTAATGTTGTCGAATAGCTTGACGAGCACGTTATCGGCAAACGGAATGCGCGCTTTCTCGGCCTGTAAGCCATTGAAAGGACCGCTCGGCTTGGGACCGCCAAAGAAGGCAGAAATGCCGCGCGGTCCGTTTGGATTAGCGTTCAGACACAGGTCGTAGCATTCGGCCTTACAGTTCTCACAATAGCCACAGGTGATCGACGACGTGACGACCACACGGTCTCCCACCTTGATATTTTTCACATCGGAGCCAACCTGCTCGACAATACCCACCGCTTCATGTCCGAGAATAGTGCCCGGCTCCATCTGAGCCTCGGTCCCGCGTACCATGTGTAGATCGGTGCCACAAATCGCGCTGGCAGTCTCGCGGATAATAGCATCCTTTGGGTCGTTAATCATTGGTTCTGGAACATCGTCTACACTGATATTGCCAATGCCGTGGAAAACGACAGCTTTCATGTAGTTCCTCTCTTCCTTGCTATTGCTTTACCGTTGGGAGCAGTTCAACTTTGATCCAGCCAGATTGACGCTCGTCGAAGGCTTTGTATGCATCGATAGCAGAGGTCATGGGTTCACGCTCGGTCAACACCTGTTGTGGATCAACAAGGCCAGCAGCAACCATATTCACAAGCGAGGGTATATACTTGCGATGGTTACAATTGCCCATGTTGATCTTGAGTTGGCGACTCATTGCCATACCAATCGGGAAAAACTGTGCTGTCTGCGGATAGACGCCAATGATTGAGAGTGTGCCACCCTTCTGCGCCGCCGCAACCTCCCACTGTACAGCCTGTCCAGGAGCATCGCCCTGATGCCAGTTGCCATTCTTTGGCTTATTCTTAGGAGCAACCTGCTTCATCTGCTGCTCAAACTGCGCCTCCATCTTGTCCGCTTGCTCGGATGCAGGGCCAGAATGTGGACGGTTCGCATCGACACCTACCGCGTCAATCACACGTTTCGCACCCATACCCTGTGTCAGTTCCTCGATTTTAGCAACCGGATCAACCTCATCGAAGTTGATGGCTTCCGCGCCCTGTTTGCGCGCCATCTCAAGACGTGATGGAATATTGTCAACCGCGAAGACACGCTCCGCTCCCATCAGCTTGGCACTGGCAATCACAAACTGTCCAACGGGACCACAACCAAAGACAGCGACTGTATCGCCCTCTTCAATCTCGGCGAGTGCGGCTCCAAAGTAGGCAGTTGGAAAGATGTCGGAGAGCATAATCGCCTGGTCGTCGGTTACATGGTCAGGAACTTTAACGAGACCAACGTTTGCGAATGGTACCCGTGCATATTC
>CAXTUE010000396.1:0-2730 GCA_964247355.1 uncultured Ktedonobacteraceae bacterium
GTATATGAGAGAAGAGAGGGGCAAAAATAGTGTTCTCTATTCTTCTGACGCTGGCATTAGGCATTCTCGCACTCACTTTTGTGCTGACCCCACTCTTTCGTTTTGTGTCCGCAAAGCCTGTAGGCGAGAATAAGTCGGAGGCAAAAGAAACCGTTCCTGTTATGGCTACATCTATTACAGAGCGTGAACAGGCGGCAAGAAGCGCGTTACAAGAAGTCGAGTTGGACTACCAACTTGGCAATATTTCGGAAGAGGACTACAATACGTTACGAGAACGCTACATGCGACGTGCTCTTGTTGCGCTCAAATTGCGTGTCGACAACGAGCAAGATGTAGTAGAGCCAACACAAGATCGCGACAAAGAATTAGACGATCTCATCGAGGAGCAACTGCGTGCTCTAAAGGAACAAGATGCAAGAGACTAAACAACATTGTACAGAATTTGAATCTGCTTGTAGAGGAACGCGTTCCCTGATCTTTACTTTTTGTATTCTTGCATCACTACTCTTGTTTCCTCTCCAAGCCTCTGCTCATGCATTTGCTGGTGCTGGACGTATTTCGGGCCAAATGTTGGATGCTACTAATAAGAACGTGCCATTGGCAGGACAGCAGGTCACGTTACAGGTGGCACAGGGGACGAACGCGCGCGATGTATCGACCGTGACAACTGATGCTCATGGGAGCTATAACTTTCCCAATCTCTCGACGGACAAGACGCTCAACTACGCCCTGTACACGCATTTTCAGGGCGCGCAGTATGTAAGCGACCTTATCTCGCTCGCGACCAATACGACGCAAACGCTGAATTTAAGCGTCTATGAATCCACGACGAGCACTGCTAAGATTGCTGTCTTGCAAGACACGATTTTGATGCATCAACCCGACGCCCGAACGAAGACGATGAATGTTTCTGAAATACTCTCGTTTAGAAATATCGACTCACGTACCTATGTTGGCTCATTCGACACAAGCAAGGGCAAGCCAAACACGTTGCGCTTCTCGCTTCCTGGTAAGGCAAAAAACGTCTCATTGGGCGCAGGCTTTGACGGCTATCACACTATTCAAGTCGATCTAGGTTTCGCAACCGATGCCGCGTTACCGCCGGGAATTACACAGTTCTCGTTCTCATACCAGATACCATATGGTTCCGCAGCCTACGATTTTCGCGATGTTATCGTGTATCCAACACTGCAACTATCGCTGCTGGTACCGCCCACGCTTCAGGTTGATCCGGGCTTCATGTCCTCGGACGGTATCACAACCTCTGGCGATCATCCATATCGACTCTTCAAATCCTCGGACCTGTTATCGGGCGACCAGATTCACGTTAGCCTTGAGGGACTGCCAACCTCTGTGCCTACCAGTTCGACGCCACTCTTTAGTACAACTACAATCTGGCTACTTGCTGGTGGCATTGTACTCCTCGCGCTCCTTGCTATCGCTATTTATCTTGTAATCAGCAACCGTCGCAAAAAGGTCGCCTCGACACGCAACCGTGGAAAGAGCAAATCAGCCGTTTCTTCAAATGTGAAAAACGCAAAGAAAGAGGCTGTTCCTGTCGGCTCAAAAGACAAGAAAGAAACCATTCCACTAACATCAAAAGATAAGAAAGAGACCGTTCCCGCAACACCAAAAGACAAGAAAGAAGCACTACTGCAAGAACTGCTCACGCTCGACAAATCATTCGAGAATGGCAAACTCTCTAAAGCGGTCTACAACGACCGTCGCGCCAAAACAAAAGCGCGTCTCCGCTCCCTGCTCAGCGAACAGGAGCCATCGCGCCGATGAAAACAACATCAACCGGGTACGGGTCTGATGTATCACACCCCGATTTGTCACATTCCACGCCCTTACATCCTCATACATCAGACCCGTACCTGAGCATCACCGGTCTCAAGAAAACCTATGGTCTCAAGCCAATTCTGCGTGGGCTTGATTTGAGCATACAGCAGGGAGAGCGCATCGCCATTTTAGGAGCGAACGGAACGGGCAAAACAACGCTCTTACGTATTCTTGCTGGTCTGACGAAGCAGAGTTCTGGCATAATCACTATTGACGGCCTTGATAGTATCAGAGATGCACAGGTGGTTCGACAACGAGTGGGCTTTGTAGCGCATCAACCCTATCTTTATGAAGAGCTAACAGCTTTAGAAAACCTGCTCTTCTTTGGGAAGATGTATAATGTCGAACAGGTACAGGAACGTGCCATGACGCTTCTAAAGCGCGTTGGCTTAGAGAAGCGTATGCGCGAGCGCATCAACACATTTTCGCGTGGACAGGTGCAACGCACGGCATGGGCGCGGGCCTTATTGCATATGCCTCGACTCCTCTTGCTTGATGAGTCTGACACAGGGCTTGATGCGGAAGGGCAAACATTGATCGATGCTTTGGTGCAGGAACACACCGGGCACGGCGGTACCATTCTCTTCACGACCCACCAGTTAGAGCGAGCGTTAGAACTCGGCACACAGGTGCTAGTGTTGAACAGGGGACGCATTGTCTACCAGCACGAAACTGTATCCTTGACCCTGGAAGAGCTACAGAGCAGGTACCAGCAGGGAGTGCTAGCATGAATACAAGCACAACGCGCCTCTTCTTTGAGCATGTCTGGGCAATTCTCGCGAAGGATGTACGCTACGAACTGCGTAGTAAGCAAACGTGGACAAGCATGGGTATGTTTGCGCTGCTGGTACTCGTTATCTTCAACTTTGCCTTTGACCTGCATGTCGA
>CAXTUE010000396.1:2763-4998 GCA_964247355.1 uncultured Ktedonobacteraceae bacterium
TGCCAGTCTTTTAGGACTGGGGCGTACGATTGCCGCCGAGCGCGAGCAGGGTTCAATGGACCGCTTGCTGTTGTGTCCTATCGACCGCAAAGCTATCTTTCTGGCTAAGCTACTCGGCAATCTGCTCTTCATCGGTGTTGTGGAACTTATCGCGCTGCCAGTGTACGCGGCCTTGTTCGATGTGCCACTATTCGCGGGTTTGCTGATACCTATTGTGCTACTCGGTACGCTTGGTATCGCTATCATCGGCACTCTGGTCGCGACGATGGCGGCGGCGACACGCGCTAGAGAACTACTACTGCCAATCCTGGTCTTTCCATTAATCGTGCCAATTGTGATTGCGGCAGTGCGAGCGACGGAGGCTTTACTGACGCCCACAATAAACGAGCCGCCGTGGTTAGGACTTATTATAGCATTTGACATTATCTTTTTGAGTATTTCAATGCTCACCTTTCAATACGTCATTGAGGAATAATTATATGGCTCTTGCAAATAAAGAGACAACACAAGCCACATCCCGGCAAGCAAACGCCAGTGTAAGTAAGCAACGTCTACCTGTTGTCTCGCTACTACTTGGTGCTCTTGCCTTTGTAGGCATTCTGACCGCCATTCCAATGGCCTTTCTCTACGCACCAGAGGACGTGGTACAGGGACCGCCACAGCGCATTTTCTACTTTCATGTGCCAATTGCCTGGATAGGAATGCTCGCCTTTGTGGTGATGGCTGTTGCTAGTATTGGCTATCTCTGGAAGCGCGATGAACGTTGGGATTGGGCCGCCCGTGCCTCAGCCGAGATCGGCACCGTCTTTATCACCCTGACACTCATCACTGGCTCGATCTGGGGACGCACAACATGGGGTACATGGTGGTCATGGGACCCGAAGCTTACCGCGTCGCTGGTGCTCTGGTTCATGTATATCGGCTACTTGATGGTACGCAGCTATATGGGGCGTACGCCAGCTAGCGCAAACGCAGGTGCCGTACTTGCCATCATCGGCGTCTTCGATGTACCTATCATCTATGAAGCCGTGAATCTATGGCGTGGTCTGCATCCAAGCGCGGAGGTTGGCGTCGCTGGCGCGTTGCCACCGGAGGCCGTTACAACTCTCATGGTCTCGCTTGCTGGCTTCACGCTACTCTACGCCTTCTTAATGCTACAGGTGTACTCTTTCCAAAAGTTGCAAACGTTGGCACAACGCCTGCGCGCAACGGTAGAATACGACATGTGAGGAGTCTCATGCAGATATATTTAATCGCGGCCTACGTGGTCGCATGGCTCGGTATCTTTATCTACTTAGCAATCGTCGCCCTACGTATTCGTGGTGTACGTACCGAACTTGTCGCCGTCGAGGAACTCGTGCGCGAACAACAGGCAAAACAACAACAAACCCCTACACAACAATAAGGACAAGAAATATGAATATTAAAGAACGTATAAACTCAATAGACGCAGCAGAAAAAGCTAGTGACGTACGCGCTACTCACTGGCAACGCTCAGCGATTCTGGTTGCTGGCGATATCGTCGTTTTCATCATCTTTGCCATCATTGGACGGCGTAGCCATAGTGAGGCAGGTAATATCTTTGCTCCCGTCATTACCGCTCTACCATTCGCAGCCGCGTGGTTCCTTGTCGCTCCATTTGTGGGAGCCTTCAAGCGCGGCCTTGAGCGCAATCCAGGCCAATTCGCATTAAGAACATTGCTCGCATGGCTTGCCGCGTGGCCTCTAGCCATGCTCTTCCGGGGCATCTTTGTAGACAAAGGTGTGCCGCCGTGGACCTTCGCCCTCATCACCCTCATTAGCAATACTGTCCTCTTACAAATATGGCGTGTCCCGTTTTCCCTGTTTTTCAGAAAACGCTAGACATCATTCGGCAAGAATTCCTGTAGGGACCGATTTATCACGTCCTTCTTGACATATCAAAAAGCGAGAAGGACGTGATAAATCGGTCCCTACAAATAATGATATACTGGTAGTACATGTTGTTTGTCGTTCGTTACTTCTGAAGGGACAACAGTATGCGCAACCGTTATCGCAATCCTGGTCGCCGGTTTAGTGGTCTTATCTTCCTCGTAGTTATTGTGATTGCTGTATTTAGTGGAAGCAGGAATTCTGACTTCTTCATGCCCATTTTAATGGTAGGACTCGCCTTCTCCACACTCATTGGTTCATTCTTTTCACTCAATCCAAGAGGCATCTATGGCGGTCTACAGGGCTTTGTATGGTTTCTAGGGC
>CAXTUE010000397.1:0-4967 GCA_964247355.1 uncultured Ktedonobacteraceae bacterium
CGCATAGCCATCACGAGTACTATTAGGTAATGTTAGCGGGAGCAACGAGATGTATTTTGGCGCAATTACCTGACCATTGGATAACACAAGCTGCAAATACGAGTTGTACTGAATACCAATAGGTTGTGAACTGTTATTTTTTGTGTGTATCATCACGCGAACCGTATAGACTCCTGCCCGCTTGCGATCATCTGAGAATTTGGCCGCCTCTGTTACCTGCGATACCGTCAAATGTAGCCCCTGTACGACTACACTTTTGTTTACTGTGAGCGTGTCAACTTGATGCGTGATGCCAACGGTTGGAACAAACGCTGGATCGCCCGTCGCATTGTCTGATTCGCCTTCCGATGGGCCATGAAAGGCAAGCACAACCGCGATAGCGATGACTGCAATCGCGAGAAGTGTTCGCATACGCGGGGGGATACGAGCAAACAAGTTGCGCTTCTTTCCATTCGGTGTTGCCTGTATATCTTGCTCTTGCTTCGGAGACTGCGCCGATTGAATATCGTGAGACATAAGTATTTTCCGCTTCTATAGAACCTGTTCATAAAATTGTTTGTGAGCATATTATAGCAACAACAAGGGAAGATGAGTAGAGCAGCTAGGCTCTATGGTGAGAAGAGGAGAAATTGTTCCTACAAAGAGTTTATTTTTTCTGGAAGCACACTCTTTTTTGATGCCTCCGATAGTGATTATTTGTAGGAGTACTTCATGCCTCGTAGATTTCGTTTTCGTAAGGCACTTCTTCCCTTAGCAGGTGCTCTGCTTTGCATTCTTCTCTCAGCATTCGCGTTTAGCCAGTTTGCTATCGCCCGCACTGCAAATCAGGGGACACTGACCGCAAGCAGTCAAAAGAGACGCCCAACGCCAACTCCTGTTCGTCATCGCACACCAACCCCAACACCGCGTCCAGGCAAAACTCCTGGCACAACGCCAACTGTAGGCACTTCACCTACAGTAGGTGCGACTCCGACGATAGGTACGTCACCAACCGTCACCTCCACGCCGGGTTCGCAGTCGTTACAGGTGTTCGTGGAGCCTGAAGCAGGCGAAACACCCATTCTCAGCGCTATCAACAATGCACAGAAATCTGTCTGGCTTGAGATGTATCTCATGACGGACACAAATGTCATTTCGGCGTTGGAGAATGCGGCAAAACACGGCCTGGATGTGCGTGTCATGCTGGAGCCACATCCCTATGGTGGCGGTTCTCCAACGGCTACCCTCAATGCGCTTACTGCTGCTGGTGTAAAGGCCCAGACCAGCAATCCTTCCTTCACCTACACACACGAAAAAGGTATGGTTATCGACGGAACAACGGCCTTCATCATGACCAGCAACTTCACGCTTTCAGCTATCTCAACCGGCAAAAATCGTGAATATGGCATTATCGACACAACGCCGCAAGATGTGCAGGGGACTATCGACATCTTCAATGCCGACTGGAACCGTACCGCCGAGCATGTCACCAATCCCAATCTCGTTATCAGCCCCGACAACTCGCGCACCGATTTTGTGAGTTTCATCAATAGCGCGAAATCAACGTTGATTATCGAGGCCGAAGAGATGCAGGATAGCACCGTCGAGCAGGCTATCGCGAGCGCAGCCCAGCGTGGCGTCAATGTGCAGGTGATTTTACCCAAACCACAGAGCGGTAGCACGGACTCCAACGCAGCCGGTATCGCGGTAATCAAAGCAGGTGGTGCGCAGGTCAAAGAGGACCCACAGCTTATCATGCATGCCAAGATGATGGTTGCCGATGGCACACATGCCTATGTTGGCTCCATCAACATCTCTAGCAACTCGTTTGACAATAACCGCGAACTTGGTGTGCTCTTCAGCGATGCAACCATCATCGCCAAGCTCAATTCGACCTTCCAGAGCGACTGGGGCGTCTCCACCAGTCAGGACGACTGGGGATTCTTCTTTTAGGAAAAAGAGTACACCAATAAAAATGTATCTCGCTCGGCTGTGCCGAGCGATATACATTTTTATTGGTGTACTCTTATGCTTGAGGTAAAAAATTCTGCGACCCAAACGAACTCCCCAATACATCTTTCGAGGATGCGCCGAGCCAGCGATCAAGCACGGTGGCATAGACGGACCGGAAGTCGGTGGTGTATTTCAGGTTGCCGTCATGGTCGAGGCTCGTCAGGCTTGGCGGTTCACCATAGATGCCCTTCGTAATCGGGTTGCCGAGCACGAACATAGGTGCCGCCGTACCGTGATCGGTGCCCTGACTGCCGTTTTCCTCAACGCGTCGCCCAAACTCGGACCACGTCATGACTACGACGTTATCAGCCTTGCCGTGTCCCGTCAGGTCGGAGTAAAAAGCGGCCAGACCATCGGCAAGCGTCTTCATCAGCGTGGCATGTGTGACTTGCTGGTTCGCGTGTGTATCGAAGCCGCCAAGTGTCACATAGCCTACGCGCAAGCCGAGGCCCTGCACAATAGCCTCGGCCAATACCTTGAGACCTGCGGCAAAAGGACCAGTTGGATAGGTCGCCATCGCCTTGTACTGTGCGTCGGCCTGATGCAGTTGACGCGAACCTACCTGCGCGATGAGAGCGGTCGTGTCGAGCAACGCGGCATAGGGTGAAGATTTGGGATAGGTGTTGTACAGGTTCATCAAGGCTTTCAGGCGCGCATTGCCACCATCAGCGTCCAGTGGATCGGGTGCGATACTGTAGCTCGGCAGACTTGCTACTGTCGGTACCTGTGCATGTATCGAAGAGAGAGCCTGCGCGGTCTGCACACCGATATCCAGCGATTGGAATGGATGGCCATCTTTATCGACCCAGCCAGCCACTAGCTTCCCTAGCCAGCCTTCGGACCCCGTACCGTTCAGGTCAAGCGTCTGCCAGATATCCATTGCCTGGAAATGTGAAAGGCTCTGGTTGGGATAGCCCACACCTTCGATAACCGCCATATGCCCCTCATCCCACAGCTTTTTGAGTGGCGCGAGATTGGGATGCAGGCCGAGACGACCATCGAGCGACAACACCTGCGACTCTTGAATGCCAAGTGTTGGCCTCATCTTACGATACGTTGCGTCAGTAAAAGGTATAACGGTATTAAGACCATCGTTGCCACCAGCCATTTGCACGACGATCAATGTACGATCCCCTGCTATTTGCGCTATACGTGAGCCTTCGAGCGATTGAGCGTGAGCCGAGGCAATACCGCGACTAAAAATCGCAGGCATCACCATACCAGCCGAGACCGCTAACATGCCATTTTTTATCATTGCTCTTCGTGAGAGGTTCATTTTTCTGCTCCTAATTCAACTGGTATTCGGGTGATGCCATTAGTAAGTAGAGTGTGCCACGCACATTGCTTACAGGATAACTTTTGCCATTAGTAAGTGTAATCTGCGCGCTTGTCTTGCCGACGTTTTGCTGGGTGAAGTAGCTGATAAATTGAGCACGCCGGTCTTTGTCAATCACTCCGTCTAACAAGACCGCACTGAAGAAGTCCACAAAACGTTCTGGCGAGTCGATAGAATTGGCGTTGACCAACCCTTGAATATCGACCGTGCCACTGGTTTTTATCTGCGGATTGCGGCTACCTGATATCAATGCATCGATATAGTTCATACGCGCCATCCAGGTGCCACTATTAAGCCAGAGCGCACTTACCTTGTCTGCTGGCCAGCCCGCGACATTGGGCGGGTCGAACAATGTCTGCCCCATAACTGTTGTCGCATATTCTAGCCCCTTAGCATCGCCCTGCACATTAAGCGCACGATATGTACCAGCTACAAATTCAGCAGGGGACTTGACGCGCGCACGATAGGCTTTCTGCGAGGCAAATTGCGGCGCAAGCAACAGTGTACGCATCACCTCGCCCATGTTGTGTCCACTCTTGACATAGGTGTCGACAAGCGGCTTGAGATCATCGCTCGATGGATTTTCATAGACAAAAAAGGTGAAGAGTTTGCGAGCCAAAAACTCTGGCGTTGCGGGATGATTCGCCAGAATATTCACGATATCTTTATAGTCGAGATTGCCAGTATGTCCAAGATACGTTTTAGTTAAACTATTATGATCTTGCTCTACATAATGCGATTGCGTCGTATTACCTTTGACATGCCAGCCCGTCAAGGCCGACGCAGCCTGATACACGTCCTGTTGCGCATAATGCCCAAGCCCAAGCGTGAACAATTCCATTAATTCACGTGCGAAGTTTTCGTTCGGCGCATTCTTGCTACTCTTCGTCAGATCGAGGTAGACGAGCATAGCGGGATCGCTGACAATACCCAGCAGAATATTGTCATAGGTATCAAAGGCATGCGTACGAAAGAACTGGTTCTGTACCATCATACGTCCGTAGGCATTTTTTCCGCCGACTTTACGAAAACTGCTTGTAAGCATGCCATGCCAGAACAACGTCATCTTTTCCAATAAAGGACGTTGTGTCCATGCCATACGCAGTAGCCACCAGCGTTGCATGTTCGTAACAGACGTGCCATTCGGGGCATAGAAATCCAGATTGAGCGCCTTGAGTCGGGTCTCCGTCGCATCATCTGGTACCTGTTGATAGTTGATAAGCCGATCAACGGCACCAGCATACCCGTAGCCCTTGTAAGTGTTTATATCGGCAGGTGTCGCTCCAAAACCCGCGCGTCGTAGAAGATGTCCTATTTGCATACTACCCGCTATCGGCTGGTGTGGCAGAAAGTTTAGCTCCCCGTTCTGCCACGCCTGCTCCAACGCTACACCTCCGCCCGCAACCATCGCTACACCTACACCTGTCGTGGCAGCAATACCGAACAGTCGGCGGCGCGATACCTTCTGCTGAGGACGTGGAACAACAGGTGCATCAACTGCCGGTTGCCTTGTAATGCTGGGAAGTCTCGGTTCCGTCGAGTCCATGCTCCCAAACTCACGCCACTCTTCCGTAGGCTGATTGTGTATATCCATTTCCGGTCTCCGTCATTTATCTCTAACAATGTACCCCTCGTAGGG
>CAXTUE010000398.1:0-1980 GCA_964247355.1 uncultured Ktedonobacteraceae bacterium
GTCGTCTCCCTACTCTCCTACACACTCAACCTTTTAGCTTCAGCAGGGTAGTTGTACAGTATTCAATATGCTACTTTATAGACGTTTGTGTGTGCCTTTATTAACGTATACATAAGCAAAATGAAATTTATGCTGCTCCACGGCCTCGGCCTCCGAAGGCACCGCCGAGGTAGCCGACCGCCATGTTGAAGACAAGCGTTACGAGATCAAAGAGGAACGCGCCTCCAAAACCTCTGCTGGCAAGAAAAAGGAGGAAACCAATGACGGTACCCACGATTGCGCCATTGACTGCCGGTTCTTTTTGGACCTTGCTCGCGATCCAGTAGGCAGAGACGAAGGTTGCGAGGAGAATTAAGATATATGTGGTCCAGGAAGAAACGGAATTAGCGGTGTGTGCTTGCGCGGGTTGGCTCCAGATGTGCGTAGCCAGAAAAAGCAGGAGCAGGTCAAGGATAATGTCCAGGACAAAGACGCTAACGCTTACCAGCAGGATGCGACGCCAGTTCACTTCCGAGAATAAGTCTTTAAACAATTTCCGGGTCTCCTGTTTGATTATTGAAAATTCAGATACTCAGTTATCAGATGTGCAACAACTATAGCATATTTGTGAGTTTAGCTCAATCGTAAGCGCGATAAAGAGCTTGTTATGATTATTACTTTCATTACCGTTTTTAGTTTTTTGCAACGGCTAGTGAAGCAGTACGATAGGAGTACCTCATCATGACGACAATTACACCAGTTGATATCACTAGCGCAACTTTTAAGGCAAATCCATTTCCGTTTTATGCGCAACTACGCGCCGAAGCACCTGTGTTTCCGATAACATTACCGGACAAACGCTATGCATGGCTGGTGACGCGCTACGATGATGTACAAATGGTATTGAAGGATGAGGCGCGCTTTGTGAAGGACCGTCGCAATGCGATTCCGCAGGAGCAATTAAAAAAGGGGCCGTGGATGCCGCAGATGCTCAAGGCACTTGAGCGCAACATGTTGTCCGTTGACGATCCCGACCATGCACGATTACGAACACTCGTTCACAAGGCATTTACGCCACGTCTAGTAGAGCAGATGCGCGATTCGATACAGGTTTTGACGAACGAATTGCTGGATGGAGTGGAGCCAAAGGGCGGAATGGAGTTGCTCGCTGATTTCGCATTGCCACTACCACTCACAGTCATCGCGCGCATCCTGGGTGTTCCTACTGAGGATAGTCCAAAGTTTCACCGTTGGTCGAAGCTTGTAATTGCAGTAGCGACGAACAGAAATTTCCTCATTACGATCCCTTCTCTTATGAACTTTATGAACTACTTGAGGAAGTTGATTAAGAGACGCCAACACCGTCCACAAGACGACCTCATCACGGCTCTAGTGCAGGCCAAAGAAGGCAACGATAGATTGAGCGATGACGAGATTGTGGTAATGATCTTTCTGCTACTGATCGCGGGCCATGAGACGACGGTCAACCTAATTGGAAGTGGAATCCTTGCGCTGCTAGAACGTCCCGACCAGATGGAGCGATTGAGGCAAGAGCCAACGATTATCAAACCTGCGATTGAAGAACTATTACGCTTCACGTGTCCAGTGGACATGGCAACTGAACGTTATGCCCATGAAGATGTTACTATAGCGGGTACAAAGATAGGGCGTGGGGAATTAATTGTTCCTGTTCTTGCGTCTGCGAACCGTGATGAGCATACCTTTGCTCATCCTGATGCGCTGGACCTCACGCGTGAGAACAATAAACATCTGGCATTTGGGCTAGGTGTGCATTATTGTCTTGGCGCGCCATTGAGCCGCCTGGAAGGGCAAATCGCGATCAATACGTTACTAGAGCGCATGCCGAACCTGCGATTGGGCGTTGCACCTGAGCAGGTTCGCTGGCGCGGAACAATGTTCCTGCGAGGGTTGGAGGCGTTGCCTGTGACATTCTAACGTTGTAAAGGGTTTAGCGGGGGGGTGGGAAAGAAAACCAACAAA
>CAXTUE010000398.1:2060-4962 GCA_964247355.1 uncultured Ktedonobacteraceae bacterium
GTTCACGGGGATATAGCTCAGTTGGTAGAGCGCAGCAATCGCACTGCTGAGGCCAGGAGTTCGAATCTCCTTATCTCCACCCGTATCCAGCGTAGTACCAGTACTTTTTGTATGATGATGCAAGGGATGCTTTGCAAGCCGCAAAGGGGTATGGTATAGTCTGGGTACAGAACAGAGAGCGACGAGCAGGAGTAGTAGGTTTTGTTCCTACACAGCAACAGAGAGTAGCCGTTTGGTGCAAGGCTATGTATATGTAGAGAACGTTCCGAACTCGCCTGTGAGCAATACATGTGAAACAATGGGTTAGCATGTGTCGGGACGCCCGTTACAGCGTACAATGAGAGCATACCACGCATAATACAGGAATAGCCTTTTTCTTTTATGGGCCTGTAGCGCAGCTGGTAGAGCGCATCCATGGCATGGATGAGGTCAGGAGTTCGAGCCTCCTCAGGTCCACCACGCCTATCCTGATGTGCATGGTATGAATCAGGGTGGAACCACGGAAGAGTCTTTCGTCCCTATGAGGATGAAAGGCTTTTTTTATTATAGCTGGTCAAACATATTTATTTCATGACATGCCTTCAGTATGCTATGAAATAAATATGTTTGACCAGAGAGGAGATGTATTATGATTACGCGCACGAAGTACAACCCAAAAGAGATTGAGGGCAAGTGGCAGGCGCAATGGGAGACGGAGGGCGTTTATCACGCGCCGGACAATTCTTATAAGCCGAAGTTCTATAATCTGGTGATGCTGCCCTATCCGTCAGGCGACCTGCATATGGGTCACTGGTTCAATTACTCGGCAGTCGACACCTATGGTCGCTTTATGGCGATGCGTGGCTACAACGTAATGCAGCCAATGGGCTTCGATGCCTTTGGTCTGCCGGCAGAGAACGCGGCCATTAAGCGTGGCATTCAGGCACGTGAGTGGACGCTGAGCAATATCGAGAATATGCGCAAGCAACTGCGAGCAATGGGGGCGCGCTGGGACTGGGAGCGCGAGATTGTTAGTTGCTTGCCCGACTACTACAAGTGGACGCAGTGGCTGTTCCTGGAGTTCTATAAGCATGGGCTGGCCTATCGCACGAAGGCACCCGCGAACTGGTGTCCAAATTGTAATACCACACTGGCAAACGAGCAGGTGTTGGCAAATGGGACGTGCGAACGCTGTGGTACGGTGGTCATACGCAAAGAGATCGACCAGTGGCTGCTGAAGATTTCCGCGTACGCCGAGGAACTGCTACGCTTCGACAACATCGAATGGCCCGAAAAGACCATGACGATGCAACAAAACTGGATTGGACGCAGCGAGGGCGCGGAAATCCGGTTCGGCATCGAGGTCGATGGCAAGCAAGAGAGCATTCCAGTATTCACCACACGGCCCGACACGATTTATGGTGCGACGTTCTTTGTGCTGGCACCGGAACACCCGTGGGTTAAGAAGATTACAACACCTGAGCAGCAAGTTGCTGTTACTGCCTATGTCGAGCAGGCACAGCGCATGACGGAGATCGAGCGCATGAGCACCGAGAAGGATAAGACAGGTGTCTTCACTGGCGGCTATGTCACCAATCCTTTGAACGGTGAAAAGATGCCAGTCTGGATCGCGGACTATGTGCTGATGGGCTATGGCGTGGGCGCGATTATGGGCGTACCCGCGCACGATCAACGCGACTTCGAGTTCGCGCGCAAGTTTGGCATCGAGATTCGCGAGGTCATCCGTGCAGAGGATGAGGAGCCAAGCGATCCAGCGACATGGACCGAGGCGAAGGAGAATCTGGGTGTGCTGGTCAACTCTGGTCCGTTCGATGGCACACCTGCAGGCGAGGCTATACAGCGCATCACGAAGCACATCGAGGAGCAGGGCATTGGCAAACATATGGTCACATACCGACTGCGCGATTGGTTGATCAGTCGTCAACGTTATTGGGGCGCTCCCATTCCGATCATTTACTGTCCCAAGGATGGTACGGTACCAGTACCGGAAGAGCAACTGCCAGTACACCTGCCGGAACATGTGCAGTTCAAATCAACGGGCGAATCGCCCCTGCGCTATGAGGAAGATTTTCTGAACACGACCTGTCCAGTGTGTGGTGGACCCGCAACGCGCGAAGTTGACACGATGGACACGTTTATCGACTCGTCGTGGTACTACCTGCGCTACGCTGATCCGCACAACAACGAGCAGGCGTGGAGTGCTGAGGCGATGAAGTACTGGATGCCTGTCGATCAATACACAGGTGGCATCGAACACGCTATTCTGCACCTGCTGTACTCGCGCTTCTTCACAAAGGCACTGCGCGACATGGGTCATCTGAAATTCGACGAACCGTTCACAAGGCTGTTTCATCAAGGCATGATTCTGGGATCGGATGGACAAAAGATGTCGAAGTCGCGTGGCAATGTCGAGGCACCTGATATGTACGTCTCGAAGTACAGCGCAGACGCCGTACGTTGCTACATGATGTTCATTGGACCGTTCGACGCGGGCGGCTCGTTCAAAGCCGAGAACCTGGAAGGCGTGTGGCGTTTCCTGAATCGTGTATGGAATGTTGTCAGCGAGGGCTGGGTTGGAGGCAATGTCGATATACACGAGAGTGCCGAAAGCAAAGCCATTGAGGTGCTGCGTCACAAGACCATCAAACGCGTCACCGAGGATATCAGTCATTTCCGCTTCAACACAGCACTGGCGGCTCTGATGGAGATGAACAACGTGCTGGTCAAGCAACAGAATGAACCAGTCGCACGAACTGAGGCTTATCGTAAAGCGTTGGAGACGATGATGCAGTTGCTGGCACCGATGGCACCGCATATTACAGAGGAACTGTGGCACCAGACGGGTCATACAACGAGCATCCATACGACGGATTGGCCAGTGTATAACGAAGCGATGACGCAA
>CAXTUE010000399.1:0-4939 GCA_964247355.1 uncultured Ktedonobacteraceae bacterium
GTTTATACAGTACGTCTCCTGTACGTATAGTTACCGTTTTGCCCTTGTCTACAAGTTCCGCGAGAAAGCCGCGACGACCATGCATTAGGAACTGTAGCGTCTCTTTGACCTCGGATGGCGCAAGTGTGCGGTGTGCGGCATACGTTGCGAATGGTAGACAAGGGACGACAGGTTGAATATCTGTCAAGAAGATATATTCGCCTGTTTGGGTTTGCTGAATGGCGAGACCGTTTCGTAGGTCGGCGAGCGAAAATAGACTATCAGTTTCGATAAGAAGATTTTCGCCCGCGCATGCGTCAGCGATATGCTTGCCGAAGCGAGAACGCATTGAGTTATAATGGCTGGTGAAGCCGATTGAGAAGCCGTTATCGCCACGGCTTTTTGTTTTGGGATGAAGGGCGTTATGTACATCAACGATGGGTTGCCCATCGGATGTTATACCGACGACTCCTGGCTGTGAGAGTAGAAGCTCGTCTACAACCAGGAGGCGTGTGGGATCGTAGCGTTCTGGCTTGCCCACTTTGATTGACGCAGGCTGTACCTGCATCTGAAGAATAGGACCGATTTTGTGCATAGGTAGTTATTTTCCCACGACGTAGCGCAGTTCCTCGACAACCTGCTCTAACTGGTTAGCCTCGTTAGTCGCCGAGGTTGCGCCTGCGGCAAGCTGTTCTGTCACCTGTGTTGCCACCTTCAGGGCGGTCGAGAGTTTTTGATTGCTGGTATCCTGATATTGGGCGGCTTGCTCGATATATTGCGCAGCCGTAATTGCGCGGTCAAGGTGTTGTAGAGCTACCTGAGTATCTATATCGTACCAATTATGTGCTAGGTTAGTGCCAATATCATGCAACTGGCGTGCCGCGACTTTTGTGGCACCGGTATAGTATTGAATCGATTGTAGTCCCACCTGCGAAGAGTCGACGACCCACATTTGTTCTGACGCCGCGTCTTGTTGACGTGTCGCAAGTGTGTTCAACGCAAGGCTACTTTTTTGAAGTGACCCAACCGAGTTCATGATCGGGTACGAGATGCGTCGTCCAACGATGATACCGATAATGGCGGCGAGCGCGGCGATGGCGAGGGCAATAAAACCTGTGAACAGGAGTTGCTGATTCGCAACGAGCGTCACCGTACCTACGGGACTCAAGACATAATATGTCCAGGGAACAGTGCTTGCCGCGTGTTGCACAATCTGGAACGTCTCGGTCTGGCCTGTTGGTTGTCCTTGAAAGGTGGTGTCTGAGGCACTATGCATGTGTTGAGTGACTGTGGCATCAGCAAGAAGCGGAACATTTCCTGTTGAGCCATAGCGGGCCTCATCGGAGATGCGTTGCTGCGTTTGTGCTGGTAACTGGGTAATAGAGGTAAAGAGGCGCGCTGCTTGTGTGTCCGCGATGCGGACACCGTTTGCGTCAAGGATAAAGGCGTAGCGTCCGTCGTTGTTTTTGCCGACATCCTGTTGCACAATGTTCCAGATATAGTCAAGGTTCAATGTTGAGCGCATAAAGCCGAGAAATGGTGTGTTTGCTATGCCACCAACGGGGCTGTAGATATCAACCGAGGCTTTTTTAGTAGTTGGATTATAGTACACATCGGATGCGAAGGTTTTGAGTGCTTTTACCTGTTGGAAGTCTGCGGGGGGGATCAGGTATTTTCCATGTGCTAAAGGTGCAGTTGGATACGAGAGACGAAGAGTGCCCTTTGGATCGAAGAGTGCCCAGGTGACATAGTGCTTATCGCGGTAACTGCCTGCCCCTAACGCGTAACTCGCGTGAACGGCGAGATCCTGGTATGCAAGGGTGCGACTCGGCGTTGCCTGTAGAAACGTTTGTACGGTTGGTACCTGACTTAATGTTTGAGCATCGAGTAAACGCTCATTAAAGTAGGTATTAATCAGTTGTACTCGTGACTGTGCATCACTCGTCATTGCTTCGTTTGCTTGAGCGGTCAGCGTTGGACGCGATTGCAGTTCGCTAAACACCAGCATAACGAGGAGAGGGAGTACAGCAGCGAATACTAAAACGATTGAGATACGTACCGCGAGTGATGTACGTTGTCGCCGTGTTGTTCCATGCAATTCTTGTTGAGCCATGAGTAGAAACCGTCCTTTATTCTTTATCATCGAATACTATTGATGGATGCGAGGTCACGAAGTAGGGAAATGACCTCATTCTGTGTGCGTCCTATCAAACGTGCGAGTTCCGTAGTGTTTCTTTGACCATCAACCAGCAAAAAGAGTTGACGATGAGTGCGGGTCAAGTGTGCCTGTGTGATTAATTGAAGCGCGTTTTCTAGCGATTGTGTGCGTTGTGGCACATCAGTTTCGACTGAAGGATTGATGCTTTGAAGTGCTTCTGATGGCACGGGTTGCGGTTGCGTCTCGCGCTTTTTTTGCGCGAACTCATCTTGGGACACGGCGGGTAGTGGTTGCGTCGTACGCGTCGTTTCTTGTGTAGCAAGAAATGTAAAGCGACAGGCTTTCCACGACCGTAACCAGAGTAACGCTTGTTGGCCCTGTATACCACGATTAGAACGAGCCTGAGTGATATGTCCATTGTCAAAGGTGAGTTCGCCCATTTCCAGGGACGAGTCAGTGTCACGCTCTACGGTTAAAACACCCGTTTTGCGTCCAAGCTGAATGACCTCGATGACGTTGGCAAGCTGGCTTGTCTCCGTTCCACGTTGTTGAGGCATGGACTATTACTCCGACTCTTAACATTCTAGTTCCTTATAAAGCTGAACAGAAGAATTGGCACTCGTGAAGTATTTGGTCACGCTTCCCTGTTTGCTTTGAATTTTTGTGTCTCTGATGAGTTAGCGATACAAGCATAACATATATAGCAATCGTTTACAAAGTGTGCACCGTCTTTGAATTTTATGCAGCAAATACCTGTTGTATATCTTGTGTAATAGTACTTTTAGCGCATCTCGTGTCAAGTTGTTGCTATTTCGTTGTGTATGTTGAGATACTACTAGAGATTGTTAATTGGTAATAGTTATTTAAAGATGCGATAATGGTACGACCTGTGCAGGGTGTGGAGGTAGGAGGAGGGAAGAGGGTGGCTGAGCAAGCTTGAACCATTTAGAGAGTCGATGTTATACTACATAGGCGTGGAAATATAGCTAGTGTGTTATTTTGAAGCGGGGAGTTAATACTCGATGGAGTCACGAAACCTCTCCCAGTCGTCAGGGCAGTTGCCTGATACGAGGGGATCGAAAGGTACGAACGGAATGGGTAGTATCTATACAGCTACACAACAAAACGTCACGGAACCTGAACTGCTCTCGATCAACAATCTGGCTCGTAGTTGCTCTGAGGAGACCAATAAATTTCTGAAGCAGAGTGCCTCGAATGATCGCTTTTGCCTGGAAATGTTTCGCAGGGCGATTGTGCAGCGCAACGACGATGCATGGGCGTGTATTTATCAACAGTATGCGCCACTGGTCCTGACATGGGTAACACAACATCAGAGTGCGACCCCGCTTTTGGGGCAAGATGGAAGTGGGCCATTGGTCAATGCTGCATTCGCGAAATTTTCACAGGCTCTTACACCTGTGAAGATGGCGAATTTTGACTCGTTGGCCGCTATTCTGAAGTATCTCAAAATGTGTGTTCATAGCGTGGTTGCTGATGAAGTGCGTTCGCGTCAGGCGCGGCAATACGAAGAGACGCTCGAACTCATCGAGCATGAGCCGGCATCGGATGATCCGGCGGACGACGTGGTATCGAACATTTCGGCGGAGAGCCTGTGGAAAGTTATCCAGGAAGAGTTAAATGGGGAAGATGAGCGTGTGCTTATCTACCTTGCCTATATTCAGGGAATGAAGCCCAGCGAGATCAGTAGTCAGCATAGGAGGCTCTTTCCCACCGTTGATGATGTCTATCGTATCAAGCGGAACGTTTTAGAGCGTTTACGTCGTAATCGCCGCTTGCTTCTGTTATTTCGTGACCACTTGTAAGAAGCCTCCACTACTCGTGCATCCCTTTTTTCTGAGTTCTTACGCAAAGAGATAAGACGAATGCTAAAACGTGTGTTCGCACCGTTTATTGAGATGAAAAGAAAAAGTTTGCTGAGTAGAACGTAGTATACAAGCGGCACTGGGGAGAGTCAAAGGTCTACTGCCAAAACTACTCTCGTTCAATTAGAGGAAAACGCTCATGGAGTGTAGTAATCCGGGTGCTATCCGTGATGAAGAGTTATTCGCGTATCTTGAGGGGGAGAGTGTGCGACCGGCAGTACGGCAGCATATTGCGGTATGTCAGTACTGCTCATCTCAGGCGAAGACCTACCAACGGCTAGAACTCAAATTAGTTAAAAATCTGTACCGTTGGGATTGTCCACCCAATCAGGTACTTGGCGATTATCAATTTGGCCTGCTGAGTTCGCAGCAGGCGGTTGAGGTTGGACATCATCTGAGTATGTGTGTGTTGTGTAAAGCAGAGGTGGCTCAACTCAATGAGTTTCTTGCCAACGATCCTCTGCTTGTACCACAGGCCAATCTTGCGGCAAGACCTGCTGTTAATGCGGTCCGACCTGTGCAGGAGGCGAAACGCGTCCTGGAAGGTCTACGCGATACGTCTTATGCGGGTGTGCGACGCATCCTGGCAACACTAGTACCGCAGCAACCGCGTATGGCTATGCAACGCAATGGTTCGCAGCAGCTTGCGGCATGGCCGCGTCGCTATAGTGCCGAAGATGTCAACGTCTCTATTCAGGTAGAGCGTGGCACAGCGATGAAGGATACGTTGCAGGTGATCGGGTTTGTGGCGCGTAAAGGCACAACGCTCGAAGCGTTAGATGGTACACCAGTCAAGCTTATTCAGCAGACGCCTAACGCGACGAGAGAAGAGGCCGAGCCAATTGACGATCTAGGCAATTTCGTTTTTCCGGCGGTTACGGCAGGTATCTACACAATGGAAATTCACTTCAAAGAAGGT
>CAXTUE010000400.1:0-1177 GCA_964247355.1 uncultured Ktedonobacteraceae bacterium
CTACTATGCCTATGGTCGCACCGATAAGAAGGACCAGCCACGCGTTCCCATTACAGCGCGTCTCATCGCAGACTGTATCACCGTCGCGGGCGCGCATCGTGTGCTGACAATGGATATGCATGCGGGCCAGATTCAGGGCTTCTTCAACATTCCAGTTGACGAATTAACCGCGCAACTCCTGCTCTCGCGCTACTTTGTCGAGAAAGAACTGAATGATTTCACCGTCGTCTCAGCCGATGAGGGCTTTGCCAAGAAAGCGCGCCAACTCGCTGATAGATTGCAGGCCCCTCTTGCTATCGTGGAGAAACGGCGTCTGGGCAACAAGGGACAAACAGAGGTGATGGGCATTATCGGCAATGTCAGTGAGCGTCATGCCATCATTGTCGACGATGAAATAGATACTGCCGGTTCAATTACGCAAGCGGCACGTGTTGTACGTGAACGAGGCGCAAGAGACATCTACATCTGTGCCACGCATGGCGTTCTCTCTGGTCCCGCGCTCGAACGCTTGAGCAAAGCAGACATTAAAGAGATCGTCATCACTGACTCAATTCCATGTCCCGAAGATAAACAGATGCCCAACATGACCGTCCTCTCCGTCGCCGAACTCTTCGCTGGCGCAATCAGCCGCATACATGACGGTCGCTCCGTAACTGAGCTGTTCCGGTAGAGGTATTCCTAATCCTGTTCTTTCGTCACATCCGGCACTTCGACTAGATACTCGACAGCCTCTTCAAGCGTGTTGGCCGTAAACATTTTTGCGATCATCGTCTGCAGGATAGACACCTCTGTGATAGCCTCAGCCCGCTTTTTTGCCGCAGTAGCAAGGCTTGGGAAAAGTCTTTGCACAAGATTTATCAGCACTTGCCGACTATCCTGTAGCCCTCCTTGACGCTCTTCCTCAATTCTTTGGCACTCTTCCTCATCTTTTCTTCTCCCCTCCTCGATTGTTTTTAGAGCTCCCTCACGTCCCTCTTCTCGTCCTTTCTCACGAGCAAGCCTTGTCATCTCTTTGTATAACGGTGTTTCTTGAAATGTTTCGTACATACTTTGAAACCTCCTCACAAGCCATTGCTGATCCGCTTTGTTAAAAACAAGTGTAAATAATGTATACGCAATTTGCAATATCTCTCTCTGTTCAGCTAGCTCAAGTTTTGTTAGTATTTCCTCGGCTTTC
>CAXTUE010000400.1:1246-4920 GCA_964247355.1 uncultured Ktedonobacteraceae bacterium
TTGTTTGCCTCAGATCATCTGCCGAAAGTTTTGCTAGCTCTATACTTTGAAAATGGAATTGTAATATTTCTTTGCCCTTAGTGAATGTCCATATCAACGGCGATTTTGGAACATTGCCGTCTTGCCTTAAATATATCACATATGAGTAGACATCTCTCTTGTGCTCACGCCTCGCACGGAAGTTATACTCCAGCAAACGTTCTGCCATAGTAGCATCATTTTCGGATTGGAATTCAATATGTAAAAGTACTTCTTCTCCCTCATACATTACATTGAGCAACGCGTCGGCATTTACCTTGCGTCCTGTAAATTCCGTGAGCAGTTTTCCCTTGACCACTGCTCCCTTAAGCATCCATGATGCAAAATCCTGCGGTCTCTCGCTAAGTAGCACTTTTAGACTTGTATCCCACGGTGTCACATCATCTACCATATCAACTATAGTTCCTGCAAATTTATTTTCAGTAGTATAACATAACACAAATAGATTGTCGAGTTATTTTATAACCTCTATTGGCTCCCGTGCAGACAGCACTTTGAACCGTGTATTGCCACCAACCTCCTCTACTTGCTTAAAATGCGCTTTAAGCGCATACTCGTACTTCAGAAAACGGTTCGCTACCAGATAAAAGCGTCCCTGTGGATGCAACACTTGCGCAGCACCACGAATAAAACTCTCCGCAATATCTGTCGTTTGTAGTCCACCTTGATGAAAGGGCGGATTTGTCGCTACAAGGTCGAAACGTTGCGTCTGTACAGCTTGCACACCATCGCTCGGCAATACCTTTACATTGCTCAAACCACTTTCCTCAATGGCCTGTTGCGATGCCGCTACAGCCGCAAGACTCGAATCAACCATTGTGACATGACCTCCACTTGCTAGCCGTGCCATGTGCAGCCCGATAAAGCCAGCACCACTGCCGATATCCAATGTCTCATCGGTGACTCGCACCTCCATCGCCTCTAGCAAAAGCCGCGTCCCCTCATCGAGTTTAGAGTTCGCGAACAACGTAGGGACCGATTTATCACGTCCTTCGTTCGACATTGATATGGCAGGAGGACGTGATAAATCGGTCCCTACGGAGGCCAGAACGCGATGTCCTTTACTGATAGTTAATGTCTCGACGTTGCCGAAGAGTTCTTCCATATACCTGCCGATTGAGAGAATACCGCGATCTTTGCCACCCCTCACATACAATTTTCCACCTATCTTTAGTGCGGACGCCGCGACCTGCAGCCCATAGAGGACCCATGCCTTACTCGGTTGATAACGCAGATTCATAACGGCAACATCCACAGGCGTCTCAGAAGAGTGTAAGATATAGTCATGAAAGGCGACATGTTGCACGTTCGCCATCTGCCTGTACGCGTTCAACGTAGTAATATTGTCTTCAGCGAGTAATACCCTTCCCTTACGCAGTTGCTTTTGCGCGAATGTAACAAAGGAATCGGACGCCGAATTTAGTACGAGTAGTGTTGTGTTTGCGCTTAGCGCAACAGTTTCACAGAGTAAACAAGATTGGAGCATGATTATATGGCCCTTTACATTGATAGTGCGTTTCTGAGTGACATTATACCCGTTGCTCAGACGCTTCCTCTAGCGGGTATCACGACAAATCCTAGTATTGTCCTGGCGGCACAAGAACGCGGACAGAAGCTGGATATGCTGAGCTTGATACGTGAGTTACAACGTATAGTACAGGGTTACATTTTTGTACAACCAGGTTCGGCAAGCGAGGAAGAGATGTTTAAGGAAGTGTTGTCATATGTTGAGGTTGATCCTAGGCGAATCGTTCCCAAAATACCTATGACACAGATTGGCATGCGTGTCGCACTACGCCTGCGCGCCTCGCATCAACAACATCTTTCATTTACCGCAGTCACCTCACTTGCTCAAGCGTATAGCGCAGCAATGGCAGGCGCGAACTTCATTATACCTTATTACAATAGACTTGAGCGCGCAGGTATAGATGCCAGTGAACGCGTGTCACAGATGGCGGAATTGTTGCATAATCAGCACCTGCACTCGCGTCTCCTGGTTGCAAGCATCAAATCCTCCACCGAAGCCGCTAGTGCATTAATGGCGGGAGCGCATGACCTCACAATTTCGCCGCAAGTCTTGCTGGATATGGTACAAGACCCACAAACTGAACAAGCCGTAGAGAAATTTGGGCAGGATTGGCAGAAGATGAAAAATTTGTAATGAAATTCATTGCGAAATTGTACACAAGCATGAAAAAGTGTTCATAAAGTGATAGGAACAGATTCACACCCTCTTCATGACTCTATGTTACAGTATCACCAGTAAAGAAAAAGACAAATAAATCAATCTCGCAGGTGTAGTAGTGTAGTGGATGGGGAGAAGACGCGAGAACGGCGCTGTCACAGAGGACGTTAAGTGGAAGTGAGGATGAGTGACACGCGAGCAATCGAAGTACGTGGGAAGATGGGTGGAGTGGAGGATTTATATTTCTGGGTTATGTGGAAGTGGGATGAGGTAATTAAACGCTTTTTATTTAGGTGGGGAAGTTATGTAGAGGATGAAGGGCATACGATAAACGATACAGGAGGAGGCAGATAGTAGGGGGAAGAGGATGTGTCGAGGAGAGATACGAGATATGCGAGCGGAGTAACGTGGTAGTGGGAAGAGTACAGGGAAGCATATCGCGCAACGTGCAGGTTCTAATGGGGATGGAGCTATGTGGCAGAGGTAGCATAGAACCTGCAACGTACACAGGGCACGAGAGAAGGGTGAGTTCTGGATTTTAGGAAGTAATGTGGCAAGGGTTGGTAGGAACTCATTTCCCGTTAGCGTATAGCAATGTCCCACGACCGTTAGCGTATAGCAATGTCCCACGACTTCAACCATCGCTTCGTGAGATGCTCACGTACACGAACGATGGCCATGTCTTGATATACGTGTACAGCGAATGTAGGAATAACATTGGGATCGTCTGGTATATACGTCGCCTTTGTGTTTCCATCGCTTAAGCGTAACCCCGTTTTTGCTCCCGTATACCACGGCGACATCAAGTTCACAAACGTTACAGGATGCCCTCCAAGCTGTTCAGTGACGACCAGTTGTGGAGCCTCCCAGCCGGAATGTGTGTGTCCACTTATAAATAAGAACGCGTTTTTGGAACGCGCCAGTATCGCTCGCACCTCTTGCGAGTTTTCGGGCGAAAAGAATTTTCCCGCCGAGCTAAAATCACTTTGCGCCTCAGCGTCTCGCTCTAAAACGGTATTGCGCAAGGGACAATGCAGAAACACGATTGCTGGCTTGTTAGCATGGTGCGCCAGCGTCTCTTCTAAAAACGCAAGTGTTTCAGTCGAGATATAGACATAATCTGGATTTTCTAAGGTATACGGGTTGGGATAATCGAGCATAATACAGACAACACCATTGACGATCCAGGAATAGCGCACAGGTTTCTGCCATGCCTTGCTGAATGTCTCGGTCATCGTTGTCGGGTTCTCGTCCTGTGTTGCCATGAACTCATGATTGCCAACGCCTGGGTAAAAGGGGACGCCCTCCAATTTTTCGGTGAGTGTGGTTATCGCCGTCGTATAATTCTCAAGCGCGCACGTCTCTATCAGGTCTCCGGGTGAGACACAAAACGCGGGTTTCCCCTCCTCTTGCCAGAGTGTCTGCAGGTCCTCAAACATAGGCGCGAGCC